>DAOWMW010000243.1 GCA_030642865.1 Desulfobacteraceae bacterium | reverse complement strand
GTCTCCAGCCGCGATAACAAAAGGGACAATATCCTTTACAACAGCGGCTTTACCCCCTATATATGCATAATCACCAATTCTTACAAATTGGTGAACAGCGGTGAGCCCGCCAATGGTAACATTACTCCCAATGGTTATATGGCCAGCCAGGGTGGCAGCATTAGCCATGACCACCCTGGTGCCTGTTTTGCAATCATGTGCCACATGGGCATAGGCCATTATGAAATTCTCGTCACCTATTTCAGTTATTCCCCCGCCAAAGCCTGTGCCTCTGTTTATGGTTACAAATTCTCTGATAACACAGCCCCGTCCAATTTTAACCCAGGTTTCTTCACCTTTAAAATTCAAAGCCTGGGGCTCTGCCCCAATGGATGCATATTGAAATATCCGGCAATCAGAACCGATAGAAGTAAAAGAATCAACAACCACATGGGGGCCTATTACAGTACCGGAATCTATGATTACATTATCCTTAATAATTGAATAGGGACCTATGGATACATTTTGTCCAATTTGAGCATCAGGATCTATTATTGCTGTTTCATGGATCACTCTTTTTCTCCCAAAGAAGCCATTATTTCAGCTTCTGTCACAACTTTTCCATCTACTTTGGCGGTTCCGGCCATTTTAAAAACAGTCGATCTGTTACGTATTATTTTAACATTAAAAACAAGCTGATCCCCCGGGATAACAGGTTTTCTGAACTTTACCTTATCCATCCCCATAAAATAGACTGCTGAAGTTTCCAGGTTCCCCCCCACTGTTTCATAGGCGAGTACACCCCCGGCCTGAGCCATGGCCTCCACTATAAGCACCCCGGGCATAATAGGCTCTTTGGGAAAATGCCCCTGAAAAAAGGGCTCACTGATTGTGACATTTTTTAACGCAACAATGCTTTCACCAGGGACAAGATCCATGACCCTGTCCAAAAGAAGAAAAGGATATCTATGGGGTAAAAATTCCATAATCTTTAAAATATCATAAGGTTTATCCATTATTCCATTCCCTTCTGGTTATTTTTTACTGATGTTATCCAAAAATTTTTCAATTTTTAAAAGTCGTTTATTGATCTGGGGAAGTTTTGGAAGAAGAGTATGAACCCTTAACCATAATTTATGGGACATTTCAGGCATGCCTGAAACCACCTCGTCACTTTTAACCGATCTTGTTATACCTGCCTTGGGACCCACTGTAACATTATCCCCAAGCTGAAGATGCCCTCCCACCCCGGCCTTACCTGCCAAAACAGCGTTCTTCCCAATACTTGTACTACCAGAAATCCCAACCTGGGCAACAAGAACAGAATTTTCCCCCACAGTAACATTATGTGCCAGATGAACAAGGTTGTCGGTTTTAACACCTTTTTTTATCCAGGTCTGGCCAAAAACAGCCCTGTCTATGGTATTGCACGCACCGATTTCCACATCATCATCTATTTTTACAATACCGCTGTGATAAATTTTATGGTACTTTTTACCATCAGGCGCAAAACCGAAACCGTCGCTTCCTATAACTGTACCAGCATGTATAATAATTCTGTTTCCCATAATGGTGCCGCTGTAGATTGTTACGTTGGGATATATGCAGACATCATCCCCCAGAACAATATTATCCCCCAGGACAACATTGGGATGTAAAACAACATTATCCCCGAGCTTTACATTTTTCCCGATCACTACAAATGGAGCAATGGAAATATTATCACCATATTTACAAGTATCCCCCACCCGGGCATCCGGGCTGATTCCCCCAGGAGGAGAAGGTGGGTTCTTTCCCTGAACAAAAAACTGAAGAACTTTCGCAAAAGCCACCCTGGGATTATCTGCAATAATCAAATTTTTTTGGATATCAATCTGAGCAGGTTCAAATTTATTTTTTGGAATAATCAATGCACCAGCAGAAGTTTCATTAATCTTTTTCAGATATCTTACACTTTCTGCAAGAACAATATCATCCTGAGCGGCATTTTCAAAAGAGGCCGCACCGCATATAACCAAATCCGGATTCCCTTGTACCTGCCCGGAAACCAAAACAGCGATCTCCTTAAGGGATAAAGACACAGATTCAACATTTAACTTATGATCAATTTTTTTTGGTTTTTGCATTATATTTTTTAATAACAGTATCTGTAATATCTATTGCACTGGGATAATAGACTACGCTCGATTTTTCTATTATCATAAGATAACCCTCTTTTTTACCGATTTGTTCAACAATGCCAAAGACATCTTCTTTAAAGAGTAAAACATGTTTTTTCTCCAGGGCAAACAGCTGAGACTGATATTTTTTTTCAAGAACCTTGAAATCATTAATTTTTATTCTAAGCTCACGTCCTTTTTCATCACGCATATCCTTGCTCATAACAAGGGCTTCACGCTCCAGTCTTTTTTGAAGCTCTTCTATTCCTTTTTTCTTTTCTGTTAAATCAGCCTCCATTTTCTTCCCTTGTTTATTTACCTTGCCAAGGGCTTCTTTCCCTGAGTCAGAGACTTTGAGAATTTTCTGAAAGTCTATAACACCTAATTTTGCGACATCTGCTGCAAAAGCATTAACTGCAAGAAAAAAAGAAAAAAGAACTGCAACATGAAAAACTCTTTTTTTGATCATAATATTCCCTCTTTAATTATTAATAAACACCATGGCCTGACAGGCACAACAAAACATATTAGGATCGTGAATTTATTTCATCCCCAATCTTTAGGGCTCGCTCAAAAATAACTTAACATTTTAAGCGTCGATCCATCCTGCCTGACTGCGTTACGAAAACGTATAAATATCTTGATATTCCTACGCTTTCGCGCCTTGGCAGGCAGGCGCCTCAACACTTAAAATTGCTAATTTATTTTTGACCGAACCCTTAGTTTTTTATTCATCCTTTATTTTTTCATATACCTGCATTAAAAGGCTGCACCCATGGAAAACTCAAAACGTCCCCCTTCCCCTGCATCCTTTTTAGGATCGAGTATATAACCGTATTCCAGACGTAAGGGCCCCATGGGTGAGTTCCATCTTACTCCAAAG
>DAOWMW010000073.1 GCA_030642865.1 Desulfobacteraceae bacterium | reverse complement strand
TGAAGAATTACACACCCCCTTATTCATGAATATTTCTTCGAGTTTTAAGGAAGGTATCTGTTCACATGAGTATCCGGCATCTTTCATGGAAGATGTTATTCGTTCAATAGACTTGAATGTATCAAGAAAAGAGCCTCCACCGACATTCCCTTCTCCTGGCGGATAATTATAAAGGATAAAGGCTACTTTTTTCTTTTTATTATTTTTATTTCGAAGATTAATAAAGGTTTCGGATCTAACTGCTAATTTATCAAAACGATGCTTAATAAGAACAAGCTCTTTAAGATCATTTTTTTCGCTGTATGGTTTATCTCCCAGGGCTGCAATCGGGATGGTTTCTATAACTCCATCCAGTTCCGGAAGCATGATCTGTATGATAACCTCCATGGGGCCGAGGCTTGTTAATTTTTCTTCCCAGTCTGTTATTTTTCGTTTTCCTAAAAAAAACGGATGTAAAACAGGGACATTAAGCCTTTGGAATATATTTAATCCTGCTTCAGGATCCCCTCCCATGGGGCCTGCTCCAAACCTGAAGGGCAAAAAATTCCATACAAGATCAAGCTTTAAGCCCTCATCTATTATTTTGTTTATCTTTTTAAATTTATCAGATCCAAATGAAATTCCCAAAGGAACCACATTATATTTTTTTTTCAAATATTTTATTACCTTAGATAAAATACCGAAAGAATAATTTGGGTAATTAAAGCTGTGAAAAAGTATGCCTACTGTTTTTTTGTTTTTATTCCAGCCAAATTTATTCTGTAATTCCGTTAAATTTTTAAATCCTTGCAATTTTTCAGGATCAAAAAGAACATACTTTGAATAATCAATAAGTTTGCCTGGTTTAGGCAGCCCTTTTATCTTGCCGTAATCAGAGCAAAGCAATAAGAGCATGTTTTTTATATTTTCAAATCCGGCATATCTCCAGAACTTTCCTAATAAAATCATGTTGCGCATATCCTTGAGCGGCCCCAAAGGGGCTAATTTCCCTATGGTTTCCATCCGGTCAAGCATTTTTTCCATGTCAAAAGAAGTTTTCTTGTCTTTTTTTGATTTCATCATTTTCTTGATATAATTTATAGAAAATAAACCGAGCCGGATGCGGGATCTCAGATATTCGCTCCCTGAACCAATCAGAACAAGATTTCCATGAAATTTTTCGACTGCCTTTTCGATATTTTCGGAAACAGCACTCCCCACTCCCATGAGGTCAAGTAATAATATATTGGAAGACAGGATTGCTTCTTCAAAGGATGAAAACATCTGGGCAAAATCTTTAGCCTCCCCTACAAAAAAGGTTTTAATCTCTATTCCGGTGTAAAAAGTTCGGCAAAACTCTTCTTGGGAAAAGGTTTCCAAAACCTCGTCAAGGTATCGCAGGCCGCTGTCTGAAACCGAAATAAAGGTTATTTTATAAGGCATTATCAATACTCCGTTTTTTTGTATTTCTTATGGATTTTATTTCAATGATTCTCCCTTCATCGAATATTGCAACCCTGTCACATATCAGAGAAATCAAAGCACGATCATGGCAAATAAAAATAAATGACATTCCTGTTTTTTTTTTGATTTTTAACATCAGATGGATAATCTGTGCCTGAACTGAGACGTCAAGATTCGATGTAGGTTCGTCTGCTATTATCAATTCAGGCCGAAGGGCTATTGCTCTTGCTATATTTATGCGCTGCAGCTGTCCCCCTGAAAGCTGTGCCGGGAAACGGTTGAGATGTTCTTTTCCAAGACCGACTTCATTCAACATAGCTTCCAATTTATTATCCGTTATCTCATTAAAAGCCTTTCTTCCTGTTGCAAGAAAGACCTCTTTTAAGCTCTCCTTAATTTTCATGCGCGGATTTAAAGCAGTTTCATGATTTTGGGATATGCCCTGTATCTTTTTGCGAAAACCTCTCAGCTTTTCCCCTTTTAATTCCAAAAGATTGTGGTTATTGAAAAATATGGTCCCGCAATCCGGTTTTATCAATTTCAATAAAATTCTGGCCATGGTGGTTTTTCCTGAACCGTTTTTTCCTATGATACCGAAAATTTCATTATGTTTAACATCAAAGGAAATGCCGTTTAAGGAAAAAACAGGTTTTTTACAAAACATGCCTTTATAATAAATCTTTGACAGATTCCTGATTTTTAACATTTAAGCACCATACATAATGATTATTCCCGACGGAAGCTGGAGAATTGATAATATGTTTTTTTTTCTCTTTACTGCCTGTGGGACATCTTGGTTGAAATGAGCATCCAGCATCATCATAAAGTGCCCCAGGAGCAAATCCCCACGTAGGAATCATGCCGTTTTCAGGCATGGCTTTTATTAGAGACTGGGTATAAGGGTGAAGGGGCGTTTTAATTACATCTTTGGTTTCCCCTGTTTCCACAAAAGAACCATTATAAATAATCGCTGTTTTATCGCATATTTTTTCTATCACCTTCAGGTCATGGGTGACGATTACCATGGAAATATTTTTTTTATCTTTTAATATCCTGACTGTTTCGAGGAGCCGGTTTTGCACATCAGGATCGAGTCCTGTAAAAGGCTCATCTGCTATTACAAGATCCGGAAAACAGCAAAATGCTATGGCTAAAAGTGCCCTTTGATTCATTCCTCCGCTTAACTGATAAGGGAAAGAGTTGTAAACTTGTCTGCTGTCGGAAAATTCTAATGCATCGAGAATATAAATGGCTTTTTTTTTTAAAATTTTCTTTTTTTTAATCTTTAAATTTTTTTTTAATGTTTCTGTGATATGGGTTCCGATGGTCAAAAGCGGATTTAATGAAGCTATACTCTGGGGAAGAAATCCAATTTTTCTGCCGTACAATCTGTAAAGATCTTTATAATTCAGTTTTAATAAATCATCACCGTTAAAATCTACTTGTCCTGATATGCCGGCGTTTTTTTCCATAAACCCCATAAGCAACCTGCATATTGTTGTTTTTCCTGCCCCGCTTTCGCCTGCTATTCCAAAGATTTCTCCTTTTTTAACATTAAAAGAAATACCCCGAAGGGCATGCACCTTTCCAGCCGAACTATCATATACAACCTTTAATTTTTTGACGGATAAGAGTTTTTTCATCTTATGCCTTTTGGGTTTCCCGGGTTTCTGGTATTCATAAAAAATTGACGCCCATTTCCTGCGGAACCTAATTCATCACCTAACAGGTTAAAGGACAAAACAGTCAGGGATATAAAGACTCCTGGGAAAAGGGCCATATGGGGCGCTGTCCTTATATAAGATGTTCCATGGTTCAGCATGGCTCCCCAGTCCGGAGCAGGTTCGATAATTCCAAGTCCAAGGAAACTAAGCGAAGAAATCATTATTATATTTCTCCCCATGCCAAGAGTGGCCATAACCAGTATGGGTGGCAAAATTGCCGGCAAAATATGTCTGAGCATAATATATGAATTTTTAAGCCCTATGGTTTTTGCGGTTTCCACATAATGTCTATTCTTTATATCCAGCGCCAGCCCCCGTATCATCCGTGCATACCCCGTCCACATGGTAATCGACAGAATGATTATGACATTTTTTATGCCGGGCCCGAGAGACCTGGCCAGGACAAGAGCAATAACAATTGTAGGAACCGTCATGAATATATCGGTTATCCGCATCACAAATTCATCCACCCATCCGCCGAAATAGCCCGACAGAATTCCAAGAGATCCTCCAAAAAGCAGAGACAGCAAAAGTATGGAAAGACTTGCTCCGATAGATATCCTCGCTCCGTGCATTACCCGGCTGAAAACACATCTTCCCAAGTCATCCGTGCCGAATAAATATTCGGCAGATGGGGGTTCTAATCTCCTGGAGAGATTTGTAGTATAAGGATTGTCGCCGGAGATTAGAAAAGGATTTATTCCTGTTAAAACAAGAAATAATAAAAAGTAGAAATATGGTTTATAAATAAGGGATTTAAATTCTATTATTTTATTCATAAATAAGGTTGTCTTATTCAATAAAACTTATGCTGCGGTTTATAAAAATATATAGCATATCAACTAACAGGTTGATTGCACATACGATTGCGGCAAAAAATAGCACAAGCGCCTGTATCATGGTAAAATCTCTGCCGAAAACAGCTTCCTGGAATAGTTTGCCTATGCCCGGCCAGGCAAATATGGTTTCAATAATGATTGACCCTTCTATGGCCATAAGAAATTGAAGCGATAAAAATGTTAAGACGGGAATAAAAATGTTTTTTAAAACATGAACAAAAAGTATTCGGTTCATGGAAAGACCACGCGCAAAGGCAAATTGAACATATTCGGATTCAAGTATTTCAATAGCTGTAGAGCGGACGATTCTGATTGTAAAACCTGTTTGCAAAACAGCCAGTACCATTACAGGGAGTATAAAATGTGTGGGATTATCACATCCAAAGCTGGGTAAAAGTTTCAGTTTAACCGAGAAGATGAAAATAAATATTATGGCCAGATAAAAATTTGGAATTGAAACTTGAAAAGAAGCAATAAATCGCGTGATACGGTCAAGAAACCGATTTTGATAAGCTGCGGAATATATACCCAGAGGGGTTGCTACTATAGCGGTTATAAAAACAGAGATAAGAGCCAGTGCAAATGTATATGGAAAACAGAGCCTGATCTCATCTAAAACAGGAATTCCGCTTCTTAATGAATGCCCAAAATCACCCGTACATATTAATTTTAACCAGCCTGTATACTGTACAAAGATTGACCGGTTAAGCCCTTCTTCAGAAGCGAGCCGGTCTATGACTTCCGGAGAAATTAACTGCCCGCCATATTTGTCCAGGGCAATTATAGTTGCAGGATCCCCTTCTGTAAAATGCATGAAAAAAAAAGTTAATGTCACTGCTCCAAAAAGGACAATTATAGTATTTAAAATACGTTTTAGAAAATATTGCCACATATGATTTTATTCCATTCTCCATACTTCCTGAAGCGCTCCCACCCATTCTTCAGGAGGGAAAATAAATTCACCAAGTTTCTTGTTATACGCAGCCAGTTTACATTCATTAATGGCAAAGAGGATAATTTTTTTATCAGCAATTTTTTTTTGGATTTGAAATGAAAGCTCTTTGAATTTTTTCAGATCGCTACAGACAATATATTGGTCCAGCATATTGTCGATTTCAGGATCATTAAGGCGAATCCCCCATCTTCCCTTTGAATGAAACGTCCCGTACAGATCAAGATAAAAAGATGGAATATTCGGATGCACGGCAATGTCGTAATCCATATTTTGCAATATTTTAAATATCGCACCGCTCTCTTTGGGCCTTAAGTCTGCCTTAAACCCGATATTTTCGAGAGCCTCACATAACACAATGCCCATGCCTTTGCTTTTTGAAATCAGTATTGAAATTTTGACAGTTTCTCCTTTATACTCCCGGAATCCATCTCCATCTGTATCTATAATTCCCATATTGTTCAGAATATTTTTTGCCTTGTCAGGGTCGTATCTGCTAAATTTTATATCAGGATTTGTAAAAGGGGTGTTTAAGCCCAGGGGGCCTGGACAGACAACGGCAAGTTCACTGAAAATTTTGCTCATGGTGCTATAATCTATGGCATATCCCATTGCCCGCCGCACATTTATATTGTCAAAGGGAGGGCGAGTATGATTGATCAGAACAAGACGCGCTCCCCAGTTGTTTGCTTTTTTTAATTTTATTTTTTTATTCTGTTTAAGGTTAAAAATATTCTCTTCCAAAAGGCTTGCGTTGGGAGATTGGCCGGTCATATCTATTTCACCGGATTCCAAAGCAATAGTCCTGGCGACCGGATTCGGTATAACCTTCCATCTGATTTTTTCGAAAACCGGAGCTTTGCGCCAGTAGTTTTTATTTCTCACAACATCGAAAGTCCTTGCCCGTTTGTATGATTTTTCATCCCATTTATACGGCCCTGTACCGATGGCCTTTGCAACGAGATAAGATTTTTTATCCTGTTTCTCCATGGAAGTATCAGATGCATTCATGGTATGCGCTTGTGTTTTTTTTTTAATTGCCGAAGGCGCTATTATTCCATAGCTGCTTCCTGCAAGATAGAAGAGAAAAAGGGGGGCAGGCCTTGATAGATGAAAAGAAACGGTATGTTCACCTGATGTTTCAACGGCATCTACAACCCTTTTTAAAGCCAGCCAGTTTATCCTTCCCAATTTTTCAAAGTTTGTTTTTACAGCATGAGCATTAAAATCTGTTTTGTCATGAAATTTTACTCCTTTATGCAGATAAAACGTATAATTGAGACTATCAGCCGAGATCTCCCATTTATCTGCAAGACACGGAACGGGGGAGCAGTTTTTATCAAGGTTAACCAGTGTTTCATAAATAAGGACTGCAGGCTCCCACATCCCGTAGGGCTGATAATCTCCCGGCCTGGTGGCATCCCACCCTGTTCCTATACGCAATTCCTTGTATAGATTTTCTTTTTTATCTTTTTCGGTACAACCTGAAAGGAGTTCTATGGAACATACAAATAACAAAATCAAAAAAAATACTCTTTTTTTCATTACAACCCTTTTTTTGTTTTTGTCCCCATTCGCAAAAAAATGGGGACAAAAATTTATATGCGGAAGTCAATACCAACCCAATAGCAGCGCTCAGGCCCCAAATTGGAACCGTGGATCTCATAATCTTCGTCGGTTATGTTGGTGATTGCCCCTGTTATTCCCATGCGATCACAAAGGTCGATACGTAGGTTTAAATCTGTAACTGTAAATGAATCGAGGTTTATCTTTTTACCCGTCATTCTGTCTTTGAAAAACATACTTCCATAATATCTTAAATCAACGGATGCTGCAGCAAGTATCTTTGATCCAAAATTAC
>DAOWMW010000265.1 GCA_030642865.1 Desulfobacteraceae bacterium | reverse complement strand
TAACATTTTAAGCGTCGATCCATCCTGCCTGACTGCGTTACGAAAACGTATAAATATCCTGATATTCCTACGCTTTCGCGCCTTGCCAGGCAGGCGCCTCAACACTTAAAATTGCCAATTTATTTTTGGGCGAACCCTTAATAGATTTAACTGTAATTCCACGGACAATCTCCACTGTAATTTTTAAAAAGGGTGTAAGGTAAGGTTATTATAGATAAAATTTTAATCACCGGTGCTGCCGGTTTTATAGGCTTTCATCTGGCAAATCGCCTTTTATCAGATGGATATGCTGTTACTGGTATAGATAATCTCAATACATACTATGATGTGAGTCTTAAAAAAGGCCGGCTTGATAATTTAATCTCCTTTGAGAATTTTTCTTTTGTTAAAATCAATATATCTGATAAAGAAAAACTGAAAAAAGTTTTTCAGGAAAATCAATTTGATATTGTTGTAAATCTTGCAGCCCAGGCAGGGGTCAGGTATTCTTTGAAAAATCCCCATGCATATGTGGACTCCAACCTTGTGGGTTTTGTTAATATTCTTGAGTGCTGCAGGCATCACAGCATTAAACACCTTGTATTTGCTTCATCAAGCTCTGTTTACGGAGCAAACGCAAAAATGCCTTTT
The DNA here is from genome assembly GCA_030642865.1 of Desulfobacteraceae bacterium. Lineage (GTDB taxonomy): Bacteria > Desulfobacterota > Desulfobacteria > Desulfobacterales > BuS5 > DAOWMW01. The sequence goes on along the minus strand of DAOWMW010000265.1, from coordinate 2,129 downwards.
TCGGTTCATCATAATGTTGACCACCCTGTATCATTGTATGCGGCAACTAAAAAAGCAAACGAACTTATTGCCCATACCTACAGCCATCTTTTTGATATTCCGTGCACCGGCCTTAGATTTTTTACTGTTTATGGACCATGGGGAAGGCCGGATATGGCGCTTTTTCTCTTTACAAAAGCCATATCAGAAGACAGACCGATTAATATTTTTAATCATGGAAAGATGGAGAGGGATTTCACATATATCGATGATATTGTAGATGGGGTGGTGGGGGTCATGAACAAAATTCCGAAACCTGATGATAAGTGGGATGCTAATGTCCCTGACCCTGGGACCTCCTGTGCAAAATATAAAATATATAATATAGGAAATAATAATCCTGTTAAACTCATGGATTTCATAGGGGAAATTGAAAATGCTCTTGGGAAAACCGCCAAAAAAAATTATATGGATATGCAGCCTGGAGATGTAAGAGCAACATATGCCGATATCGACGACCTGGCAAAGATCGTCGGCTTTGCCCCAAAAACATCTATTCAAACAGGAATAAAAAAATTTGTTTCATGGTATAAGGATTATTACAGGTAGTCAGTGGTGGAAAAAGAAATAGTGGGGGTTGGTTTTATCCTGGTTCATCAGACTCCAAAACTGAGTTGATGGCCGAAATTAGAACCGGGCCCAAATAGTGTTTCAACGAAAACAGTTAATCTTTCCAATTTTATCTTAATTTTAAAATGGGGTAATTATATGGAAGTCTATGGTATCTTGATTTATTGAGAAAATACCATGAAAACAAAAGGATGTATTTATGAAATTAACTCTTGTGGGAACAGGATATGTGGGCCTTGTAAGTGGGGCTGGTTTTGCAAATCTTGGTAATGATGTAATTTGCCTTGATGTGGACAATACAAAGATTACCTCTTTGCAAAATGGAAATATAACCATATATGAATCTGGCCTGGGAGAAATTTTCAGAAGAAACCTTAAAAATGGGAGGCTTCAGTTTACCACAGATACAAAAAAAGCGATCCAGGAATCTGAGATTATTTTTATCTGTGTGGGTACACCATCTGGAGAAAAGGAAGAAGTAGATTTAACCGCAGTAAAAGAGGTCGCCAAATCGATTGGGATTTATATGAATGACTATAAGGTCATTGTAAACAAAAGTACAGTTCCTGTGGGTACTGCTGACCTTATTAAAAGAGTCATCCTTGAAAATCAGACCCGGAATATTGAATTTGATGTTGTTTCAAATCCTGAATTTTTAAGGGAAGGTGCAGCAATAAAAGATTTTGAAAATCCGGACAGGATTATAATTGGAACAGACAGTGAAAAAGCAGGGAAAATAATGTCTTCTCTGTATAGGTCAGTTGCAAGGACAGACCGTCCCATAGTGATAACAGGGATTAAAAGTGCTGAACTTATAAAATACGCAAGTAATTGTATGCTTGCAACCAGAATCAGTTTTATGAATCAGCTTTCCCATCTTTGTGAAAAAACAGGTGCTGACATAAAAGATGTTTCAAGGGGGATGGGGCTTGACCGGAGAATAGGCTCACGATTTCTGCACGCAGGCATTGGTTATGGGGGAAGCTGTTTTCCCAAAGATGTTAAGGCGCTGATAGCTATTCTAAACAAGTATGGCTGTGACGCAGATTTGTTTGAAGCTGTACATAAAATTAATGAAAAACAGAAAGTTGTTGTTGTGGAGAAATTAAAGGGAGCAATTGACATTAAAGGGAGTACCATCGCCCTTTGGGGGATTTCCTTTAAACCGAAAACTGATGATATCAGAGAAGCACCAGCCATTGAAATTATAAAAAAACTACAGGAAATGGGGGGAAGGGTTCGTGCCTTCGACCCTGTGGCCGTTGATAACGCGAAGAAAATATTAAAAGATGTTAAACTTTTTGATGATCCCTATGAGACCATACGGGACTGTGATGCACTTATCATTGTAACTGAGTGGGATGAATTCCGGAATCTTGATATGAGGGCGGTGAAAGTCCTTTTAAAAAGACCCATTATCATAGACGGCAGAAACATCTACGATCCTAAAGAGCTCAATGAGCTGGGATTTAAATATTTTGGAATTGGACGGTAAAAAAATAGATTTGTTGTATGGCGGC
>DAOWMW010000071.1 GCA_030642865.1 Desulfobacteraceae bacterium | reverse complement strand
TCTTGAATTGTTTAATCTTGTTTCAAATCAGTATGACTTGTTTTTTTCCGATATTACATTTGAAAATTTTAAAAATCTGGAGGTTGATTTTAACATATGCCTTCCTGAAATTAGAAGATTGTGCAATTTTTGATTTTTAAACTTTGAGAACAATTAAGGATCGGGCTAAAAAGTAATTTCCAGAGGCGGTTTGGGAAAAAGAACGTAACTATTCAGCAGTGTCCGGTTAGAAAATTGCAAGAAGCAAAATACGGAAAGTTTAATTGTTTTTTCCGCTATTAAAGAATAAATTTCTTGAATTTCTAAGTTTGCTTCGCCAAAATTGCGAAACTCGCTCGTACCTCGCTCAAACAATCGCAATTTTTCGGCTACGCTGCACTAAGAAATTCTACGAAATTTATTCAATACGCTACAAAAACAAGTAAACTTCCCTCTCGCAAGATTCTAACCGAACACTACTGATTTTTTATATAAAAAAATAAAAAAAGAGTCAAATTCAAGTTCAAATGCCTGAATTTTGAAAAAAAGATTTGTTTCGAAAACTTATTTGATTAATAATAGGGTGCTATGAAACAAAATAATATTTATCTTATTTTTATATGCTTATTTTTTTTCTTTTCCTGTGATTCCAAAAGGGCTATTATTTCTCCTGCAATTTTTCATTCGGGGGACAGGCTTTTTTCGGAAGCAGAAGCAGAGTTCGCCGATCATTTTTATGATAAAGCCATGGAACTCTACAAGGAATATCTTGTACAGTTCCCCAGGGGCTCAAAGGCTCCTGGGACTTTGATGAAGATCGGAATCATCCATATGTTTAATGAAAATTATAATGTTGCCCGGGATAATTTTTACAAGCTTATTTCGCAGTTTCCTGGAAGTTATTTTTCCCTTGATGCGAGAAATAAAATACTCGAAACCTATTATGCTGAGGGGCGTTTCTGGAAAGTTATAGAGCAGGGGCCTGAAGTTTTAAAAGCGGCTGTTTTAAAGAAGGATTTAAAAAAAACATATAATCTCCTGGCAAAAGCTTCTTCAAGCATCGGTTTTGAAGAAATGACCGTATATTATTATTATATGGCATATGACCATTCAATAGCCGAAGAAAAAGACTCCATGATTGTAAAATTAAAAGAGTATCTTGCCCCTCTTGATGTGGATGATGTTGAAAATATTCTGGGGAATATTGAAAATGTTGAGGCCAGGGGCTTATTTTTATATCTAAAGGGGGTTGTGGATACTGAAGCAGAAAAATATAAAAATGCTGTTTATTTTTTTTCCCAATTAATTCAAGATTACCCTGAAAACAAAAACACAGGTTCTGCGGTAAATATATTAGAAGAGATTGAGCAACTTTTTTATTATGATCATCATGCAATAGGTTGCCTTCTTCCCTTGAGCGGTAAATTTAAAACTTATGGGAACAGGGCTTTAAGGGGAATTGAAATAGCTTTATTCAAGTTTAATGCTGAAAACCCTGGAACTCCAATAAAATTAATAATTAAAGATACCGGTTCCGATGACAAAAAAGCTGTTTTAGCTGTTGAGGAGCTTTACCATGAGAAAGCAGCAGCCATAATTGGCCCGATTTTGACGGCTGCTTCGGCTGCTATAACGGCTCAAACCAGGGGACTTCCAATAATCACAATAACTCAAAAGGAGAAGATAGCAGATATTGGAAGTTATGTTTTCAGAAATTTCTTTACCCCTGAAATGCAGGTGAGAGCCATAGTATCTTATGCAACCGGCAAGTTGGGCTTAAGTAATTTTGCTATCCTTTATCCTGAGGATAAGTACGGGAAATATTTTATGAATATTTTTTGGGATGAAGTCATCAGGCAGGATGGAAAAATTGTTGGTATAGAGTCGTACAATACAAATCAGACGGATTTTGCAAAATCGATAAAAAAGCTTGGGGGGCTTTATTATGACATCCCCAGGCGGTTGGTAACAGAGGAAGTTGAAGAGGTTGAAGAAATTGAAGATGTTGATGCTGATCTAAAAGGGAAAGATCCCAGGCCTGAGGCGATTGTTGATTTTGAGGCAATTTTTATTCCTGAAGAGCCGAAAAGATCTGGTCTCATTGTACCCCAGTTAGCCTTTTATGATATAAAAGATATTACTATCTTTGGAACCAATCTGTGGCACTCTCATACTTTGATCGAGATGGCACGGGAATATGTGCAAGGTGCAATAATGCCGGACATTTTTTTTGCGGGAAGTTCTCTGCCCCAGGTAAAAGAATTTGTCAAGGCATTTGAAGATACTTTTCAGAATAAACCGGGATTCATCGAGGCCGTAGCCTATGACACAGCAACCATTTTGTTCCAGGCGGCTATCCAGCCGGATATATATTCCAGAAGCAGTCTCAGGGATGAAATAATAAAGAGGCAGAATTTTCCTGGTGTAACAGGGGAGACATCTTTTGGGACAAATGGTGATGCTTTTAAAAAATTGTACCTTTTGCAGATAAAAGGAAAAAAATTTGAGGAAATTGAGTAAATATGATTATTAAACAAGCCATGGCCGTACTTAAGCTGGAGGCTGACGGGATACTCGGGTTAATAGATAAGCTTGATGAAAATTTTACCAGTATGGTTGACCTTATATTAAATTGCAATGGCCGTTTAATAGTCGGTGGCATTGGCAAATCAGGTCTGGTGGGTAAAAAGATAGTGGCGACCTTAAACAGTACAGGGACCCGATCCATATTTTTACATCCAGTTGAAGCCATGCACGGGGATCTTGGCATGGTAAGCAGAAACGATATTTTCCTTGCCCTTTCAAATAGTGGTGAAACCGAAGAATTAAATAGTCTTATCCCCAGTATTCGGAGAATAGGATGCAAAATCATTGCATTTACAGGTAATCCAGATTCCACCCTGGCAAAGCAAAGTAATATTGTAATAGATGTGGGTGTAAAAAAGGAGGCCTGTCCCCTGGGCCTTGCGCCCACAACAAGCACCACAGCACTTCTTGCCATGGGGGATGCCCTGTCGGTGGTTTTAATAAATGAAAAAAAATTCATGACATCTGATTTTAAAAGGATTCATCCTGGAGGTATGCTTGGGCAAAGACTTTTGGGAAGTGTAAAAGATATTATGTTAAAAAATGAGGCAATCCCCTGTGTTAATGAAGATGCTTCCATGGAAGAGGTTGTAAAAACCATGGATCATTTTAAACTGGGAGCAACTCTGATTTCAGATGCTGACAAGCGGCTTGCCGGTATACTTACAGATGGGGATTTAAGACGTTTAATAGTGAAAAAGAAAAATATTTTTAAATTAGCTCTAAAGGATATAATGATTAAAAACCCAAAAGCATCATATCCTGATTCCCCAGTATATGATGCATTAAATATTATGGAACAGTATCTTGTTACTGTTCTTCCGGTAATTGATTCAGTGAATAAAATTTGTGGGATTCTTCACTTGCACGATATTTTAGGTAAGGGTGAATTTAAGATCAACGGTCAATAAAGGATAATTTTATGAGATTACCATTAGACGGAATAAGAGTAGTGGAATGTGCAATCTTTCATGCCGGCCCTGGAACTTCCGCCATTATGGGCGACCTTGGCGCAGAAGTAATAAAAATAGAACAGCCTGAAGTGGGAGATCCCATCAGGTGGGTACAACGTATCGGGAGGATTCCCATGACACTTGCTGGTGGGAAAAGTGTTTTTTTTGAAGGATCAAATCGTAATAAAAAAAGTGTTACCCTGAATCTAAGGGAAGAAAAAGGGTATGAGGCTCTTTGTCGCCTGATAAAAGATGCGGATGTTTTTTTAATAAATTTCAGGCAGCCGGCGATTAAAGAGATGAAGCTTACATATGATGAGCTGCGCAAAATAAATCCCAGGCTCATATATGCTTCTATTTCCGCCTTTGGCGCAAAAGGGCCTGACAAAGATCAGGGTGGCTTTGATTATCAGGGCCAGGCAAGATCAGGACTCATGTATTCCATGGGGGAGGAGGGGGCGCCACCCGTAGGTTGTCAATTTGGACTGGCAGATCAGGCCACTGCTTTTAATGCATGCCATCAGATTGTTGTTGCTCTTTTGGCAAGGGAGCGGTTTGGGGAAGGGCAGGCGATTAGCGTATCTATCCTTGGTTCATCCCTGAATATGCTCTATTTTAATATGCTTATTACATATCTGGCAAAAATAACAGTGCCAAGGCATGATAGAGCCAATGAGTATCCCATGCGAAATTATTACAAAAGTAGTGATGATCGGTGGCTGATGATGACTTTAACTCCTCCAGACCGGCATTGGCCACCTTTGTGCGAGGCTCTTGGAAAACCTGATCTGGAAAAAGATCCGCGTTTTGCAACAGATGAACTCAGGCTGAAAAATTCTACTGAGCTCGTGAAAATTATTGACGAGGTATTTGCCACCCGGCCCCTTGCTGAATGGCTCAAAATTTTTAAGGATCATGATCTGTTTTGCTGCGCTGTAAACAGACTGGATGAACTTCATGAGGATCCCCAGGTCGTTGCAAATGATTATATCATCGATTTTAAACATCCTGCTTTTGGTGAAATTAAATTACCTGGATATCCTGCGCAGTTTAGCGGATGTAAGCCTGGGCCAAGAACAGCGGCACCCGATCTTGGCGAGCATACAGATGAGATATTGACCAGTATCGGAGGCTATACAAAGGAAGAAATAGCCAGTATGAGGGAAAAGGGGATAGCTTAAAAGCTGTATTTATTTTTTTTACCTTTTATTCCAAAAAATGGTGGGATCGTAAAAAAATATGGAATCCGTACAATCATCTGATTATATATGGAAAATTCCAAAGCATGGGAGTATGAATGTCCCTGCGCTGGCTGGAGGCAGGGCATTTTTTTAATTTTCTTCTTTGTTTTTTACCAAAAAAAGTTGAAGATATCTTGGATCAAAATCTTTTGTTGAAACTGCCCCCATATCGTTTTCGATTTCATCAAAAAGATTTTCAAAAATTTTTCCTGCTTTTGTCGAGATGTCATAGGGATCTTCCCCTGTGGCTTCTGAAATCCAGGACAGAAAGGCTTCTTTTGCGGAATTTTTGATTTTTTTAGGTTCATTTGCATATTTGCTGCTGGTTTCCCATAGACTTTTTGTGAAAAATATTAAATCTTCAATATCAAGGGGCGCATTTTTTTCTACTTCATTCGGCAAATCAAGGACAGATCTTGCCCAGAGGGTGAGGATAAAATTTTTGTAGGTAAAAAATTTATCTGTGAAAGGGGGCTCGATGTCCATTAATAACAGAAGATTGTCAATCTCGATAATTTGGTTTAGTCCTTTTGCTGTCTGTTTTATATCCTCCATTGATGCAAATTCTCTGTAAAGTGTTCCTGTTTTATAATCATCAAAATAAAGGGGTTTTTTTAAAAAAATGCCCCCAAGCAGACCCACCCAGGTTTCATCCCAAAAAGATAATAAAAGTCCTTTTTTTACGAACCAGCTCTTTTGACGCCATTTGTCAGCTTTCCATTTAAGCTTAATGGCCAGTCCGTACCCTATTCTGAAGATTTCTGTGAGCGTGCAGGTTTGCAGGAATGCCGCAGCAAGCTCCCTGTTTTTTTTTACCTCCTTTTTCGTTAAATACTCAAGCCCTATATTTATATAGCCGCATCCTTTTTTAATAACATCCCTCAATTCTTTACGGTTTTCTATCAGTTTTTGATCAGCAGAGATTATCAGGTTTGAAAGACCAGTAAATTCGGACCAGATCTGATTTATAACGGTCTCTTCTTTAATCGTTTTTAAAGAACCTGTGAAAAGATTCTCTTCATCCATAAATTTTACGGGATAGATAGGTACAGGGAGATTAAAGGGTGCACCGGCATTTACGATATGCTTTTTTAAGCGCCTGTCAAGATGTTTAACGTTTAAGGGTTTGTAAATTCCCACGGCCTCTTCAAATGGAATAAATCCTCTTTCAGCCAGGCGTACGTTACGGAGCCTGTAGGCTTCTTCTTCAATTTCAGAGGGGATAACAGATGCTGATTCCAGAAGGATATGCTGATATGTTATATGATCATAAGCTGCCAGTTGCTGTAATAATTTATAGAAAAAGTCCCAGCGTTTTTCCATAAAAGAATCGGCTGCTTCCCCGTGGGATTTTTCATCCTCAAATGAATTTTGCAGTTCGAATCGGGAGGTAAAATCATTAATATTTTCTGTTACCCTGACATAAAAAAGATCATCAAGTGTGAATAAGTCAGGACCAAGCTCCGAGGGATCTTCATCATGTTTTCTTATTTTAACTTCAATACTTTTGAATAGAAAAAGTTCAAAAAAATCAGTTTTTTCAGTTGCAAACATCTTTATACAGCGTTTAGCGTCAGCGGCAAGGAAGAGATCCATCCAGATTGTAACAGATGTAATATCAAGCCTGTCCCTGTTCCAGACTTCAAAGTCAAGGAGAGATTCCCATTGCTGGTTAGAGGCAAGGGCAAGGAGTGCAATGGAATCTTCCATGCCTATGTCCTTGATAAGGAAATAAAAATCATCATCATTAAATGAGTGAACCACCGCTGCAGGATGTTCCGCTTCCAATATGGCATTTAAAACATTTTCAGGGGGTAGGGACAGAATTTTTTCCCTTTTCCTGCGGAGCATCTGAGTCCGATCAACTATTTTTTCATGGGAAACCAAGTTGTTGTTCATCTTTATTTTTATTCTTCTGTTACGATTGTAAGCGGCAACGCCGTAAAATTATTTCCAGATAAAAGCATCGGTTACCCGATGCTCCCCCCACAGACCCGGACGTGAAGACTTCCCTCATCCGGTTCCCCTGTTTATATTCTTCTTACCAAATATAAAGCCGGTCAGGCGACACCCCGACCGGTGCAGAACTTTGCCACCGTATAAAGTCAGATATTATGCACAATTCCTGGTTTTGGCAAAACTATAAT
>DAOWMW010000143.1 GCA_030642865.1 Desulfobacteraceae bacterium | reverse complement strand
TTACTCGATGATCAAGTTTTTTTTACTTGCTTTTTTTAAGTGTTATATTTTTAAGGGTTTTTAGACTTTTAATTTCAGTTCATCGTAGTCTATGCAGATGTATAAAACATCGCAACTACTTGAATTATAGTAATTTTAAAAAGTCAAGCATTAAAAATTTGATAATCAAGTATTAGCAAAACAATAATTGCATAAAATTGAAGACTATTTAATTTTTTTTAAAAGTTAAAAGCTGTATATAATATACCATCAATGATTTAACTTATTTCTGAAACCCTGTCATAAAAAACAAAAAAATTATAATGAGAAAGTTATGCACGCCCATTAGGACAAAGCAAAGGGCAGGCACAAGACCTGCCCCTGCGGTCGCTCTGGTTACCACATTTTTAATTCCATCATATTCACCACCGCAGGGGCAATCCCCTGTGATTGCCCTTATTAGATCAAGTAAATGCGCATATTTTTTACGTGCAATCAAGCATCTCTTTTGCATGGTCAAGTGTTGCCCTGGTAATTTTTTCGCCCCCCATCATCCGTGCCATTTCTTTTATCCTTTCTTCATTGCTGACAGGAGAGATTGAGGTAATGGTTCTCCCATTTTCAACATCTTTGGAAATTTTGAAATGATGGTCACCAAACCGGGCAATCTGGGGCAAATGTGTAATGCATATAATCTGATGATGGCGTGCAAGTAAATGGAGCTTTTTGCCCACAACTTCTGCAACATCACCCCCCACGCCGGAATCGACTTCATCAAAGATTATGGTCTCAACAGATTTTGATGCTGCAAATATTGCTTTTACTGCGAGAATCATCCTTGAAAGTTCTCCGCCGGAAGCAATTTGCGCCAGGGGTTTTAATTTTTCTCCCACGTTGGGGGCTATTAAAAACCTGGCATGGTCAATACCCGTTTCAGAGATAAGGCTGTTTTCAGCAACAAGAAAGGGTTCTGTTTTCTCATCTGCCTTAATGGTCTTTAAGGAAATTTCGAATCTTGTCCCGTCCATTTTTAATGTTGAAAGTTCCTTTTCAATTTTTTGGGCCATATGTTTTGCTGCCGTTTTTCTTTTTCCAGAAAGAATAACTGCAAGATCGGCCAGGCGTTTGTGCATACGGTCAATCTCTGTCCCGGCTGCATCTATTCTTTCTGCAATATTTTCAACGCCGGACAGTTCTTCATCAATTTCCCTTAAATAAGACCCAATCCCATCCAGGGTTCCCCCATATTTTCGTTTTAATTTCTCCAGCGTGTACAACCGCTCTTCAATATTTTCCAGGCGGAGATCATCAATGATGATATTATTAAGATATCCCCTTAAATCTTCCGCAAGGTCTTCTATTTTAAATGCAAAACCGCTGATATTCTCAGCATAATCAGAAATTACAGGATCAATTGCAGATGCCCTATCCATATTTTTTTTTATTTCAACAAGTTTTTCAACCACAGCACCTCTGGAGCTGTATAGTTCTTCAATGCTTCCATAAATTATCTGGTGGATCAATTCACTGTTTTTAAGCTTGATTCTCTCTTTTTCAAGTTCTTCATCTTCCTTTGGGGTTTTTATGGCAGCGTCTGTGATCTCTTTTTTCTGAAACTCAAGCAGAGCAAGGTGTTCGGTTTGTCTCGCTTTTTGTGATTTGAGAATGTCAAGTTTTTCTATAAGAGGAATTATCCCGTGATAAGACTGGGTCACTTCACCACGTAAATGTGCAAGCCCGCCAAATTGATCGAGCATAAGGAGGTGCTGATCTTCTTTTAACAGCCCCTGATGTGCGTATTGGCCGGAAATACTGGCGAGATTTTCCGTTATGGAAACAAGTGTCTGAATGGTTGCGATATGTCCGTTAATATAAATTCTGTGCCGATTATTGCCTGCAATAATTCTTCGTATGGAGAGCTGGTCGGATGAATCAAGGTTAGGGTCCCCAGGAGCAATTTTAAATAATGCCTCAATTTCAGCATTTTTTGCCCCTGTCCTGACCAGTTTTGCCGATGCTCGACTTCCAAGGAGAAGATTAACTGCATTTATTATAATCGATTTTCCGGCTCCGGTTTCACCACTTATAATAGTTAATCCTTCGGAAAATAATATATGAAGATCATCAATGATGGCAAAATTTTTTATTGAAAGTTCCTGAAGCATAATACTTATTTGAAAAAAAAAGATAATAAAAGAAATATATACCAGGCAACGCATATTTTAGGAGGTGATCCTATACTTTTCAATTGTGGAAGTCAATGTACGTCCCGGGCAGCGGCCGCAAGTAAATATTATATACAATTTCCACAGTACAGAATGCTCAGTTTAAAGTAAAATATTTTCTTGATGTATTTATATATTGTATATACAGTATTGCCATGAAATTTGAAAGGATAGATTGTAATAATATTATTCGTTTTGTTTCAGCAGGGAGGCAAATAAATATAAAATCAAAAACTTTAAAAAAAATATGAAACAGGAATCCCACGATCATAATTTTAAAAACATTTTTATAGATTTTCCAACAGAAGCTCTGGAATGGCTACTACCTCAGGCAGTACAAAATTTTGGGCCTGTAAAAAAGATAGAGTTTATTCGGCAGGAACCAAAGAAACACAAACTTTCTGAACCGCATTTTGTATTGGATATGCCTATTTTATTTTCTTTTGAAAATCAGCAGCTTCTTTTATGGCTGGTGGAATTTCAGGAAGATAAATCAAAATTTTCGATTTATAAGCTTGCTCATTATGCCATAAATTATATTGAAGCGTATCCTGAAGCCCAGGTTATTCCAACAGTACTTTTCACTAATCGTAAAAAATGGCGTAAAGATGTTTTGCATGAACTGGAATCCAGGCTGAGTAATCAGTTATTCATTTATTTTCGGTATGTGTTTATTAAATTATTTGACTTTAAGGCTCATGATTATTACGATTGTAACAATCCCGTTGTTAAAATTCTGCTCCCCAAAATGAATTATAAGCATGATGAACGAATTGAAGTGATAACCCAGGCATATAAAGGCCTTTATGATTTGGCATCTCATCTGATGTTTGATAAATATATTGATTTCATAGATATTTACGCAGGAATCAGTGAAAACGAACGGGATAAATTGTATCATGAAATAACAGAGCATAAGGAGACAGCTATGTTAGCACAATATATACGCGATAAAGGCGTTCAGCAAGGAATCCAGCAAGGAATCCAGCAAGGAATCCAGCAAGGAATCCAGCAAGGTGTTCAAAAAAATTTAAAAAATAATATTCTTAAAATGTACCAAAAAGGAATGACATCTGATCAAATTTCGGATATTCTCGAGATTGAAAAAGAAAAAGTTATGGTTTTGATCAAAGAAGCCAACCCTATATGATCATCGAGTTTTCAACAGCTCCTCCAGTCGGGAAAGTGAAATATAAATCGGCTGTATATGAAAAATAGCTGCAAAATACTTTTGAAGCAACCTTTGAACATCCTCTTTATTTACCCTGTTTCGGGTCTCCCTTTCCATGGATGTTACACCAACACCCTCCATGCCGCAGGGGTTGATCCACAAAAATGGTTCCAGGGACAGATTCACATTCATGGAAAATCCATGGAAGAGGATCCCGTGGCGAATAGCAATCCCCACGCTCCCCAGTTTTCGGTTTCCGCACCATACTCCCCTGTTTTTCGGGTCCCTTTTTATCTCTATTTTTAATTCTGCTGCGGTCTGAATCATGACTTCTTCCAGATTATGGACATATTGACAAACATCAAGCCGTTTTCAGTGGAGAGAGAAAATCGGATAGGTAATTAAAATGGTCACCCACAGAAGGGAGTTCCACAAAAACAATCTCTCCCAACTGATCCTGGGCATAGTCATTTATACCCGTTTTTACAATATCTCCCTCCTGGGCAATCCATTCATGATTTTTTGTATAAAAATAATCTTCAGGCAAATACAATTCTAAAATTTCTTTCATACTGTTTTTCCTTTTTATATATATTTTCAGGGCTTGGTTTTAGTTTCGGCCATACACTGATACCCGGTCATCAGCAACCTCTATTATTACATGTTTTATCCCTTTTGATTCAAACCCTTTATGACTTGCCATTATCACAGTTAACCCCTGCTCCACACATAAGCGGACAACCATATCTTCCACCAGTCTGCAGCTTTGATCATCAAGGGCGCTTGTTGGTTCATCCAAAAGGATTATTTCAGGGGAAAGTAGAAGCCCCCTTATAAAACAGATTCTTTGAAGTTGACCCACCGATAATTTTTTAGCATTGGTATCAAGACTTATTCCTGCCAGGCTGAAATCATCAAGAAAGGTTAAAAGTTTTTCATCTTCGGGTGGCGCAAGGTGCCGATTATTTTTAAACGAAAATGGAAAAACAAGATTATCCCTAACCGACCCATCAATGGCAAGGGGGGTCTGCTGTATGTATAGAATAGATCTCCGTATGGCCGGTGGATAGTAGGATAATAGAGGTTTTCCCCTGAAAAAAATTTCACCCCCCTCTGGTTCCTCCAGTCTGGTCATCAATCTGAAAAAGGGTCGACTTGCCTGATCCTGAACTCCCTTTAAGCAAATAAAAAGTACCCTCTTTTAATTCCATGGAAAGGTTTTTAAAAAGGATTTTACCCCCGGAGTAGGAGAATGTTACATTATCAAATTTAATAATATTTTGTTTTTGCATGGAAAAATATCAGATCAATAAAT
>DAOWMW010000105.1 GCA_030642865.1 Desulfobacteraceae bacterium | reverse complement strand
TTTACGGGGTAAAAGGAAAACACCAGATTATTATTTCAATCAAGGAGAAAATCGAGGAGGCTCTTGACGGATGCAGGGATCTGGCCGCCATGAAGTGTTTTGCAGGGGGTAAAAAAGATTACGTTCTTGCTTTTCCGCCAATAAGTGAAACAGAAGTACTTCACTTTTTGTTTGAAAAAACTGACTGGTATTTTCCCATGAATGAATAGACAATTATGCTATGGATGGTTAATCCTGACAGAATGGAAGCCCATCCCATTATGGGGCACCCCTACAACGAAGCCCTTAAAAATTACTTGACTAATCCCGAGGCTGTTGATTTAATCGCACAAATGGCCAGCAAAAAAATGAATGAACAGCTTTTGGAGGAAGAAGATTATTTATAGCCCTTATAAATTTTGTACAAGGGATAAATATAAATTGCCGCATAAATAATTTTATGGCATTATCTATCGTTGGAGTATTACAATACACCTTCCCCACTATGGTCCTGTGCCAACTTTGGTAATTATTTGACACATCTATAGATATTTTATTTTTACACTGCCGGCGTATTCCTTTCCGATCCTTCTAAAATTAATTATTGAAAAATTCATAGATTTAGAGTCATCTATTTGAAATAAGGGAACAATGAAGACTAAAAATTTTTTAGTTTATACCCGGACAATAAGGAATAACAGATTTCTTTGTGCGGGACAAGGTCGGCCGCATAAAAAAAAAGTTCGTATTGGCATACTCACAGGTTTACTTTTATCCATATTTTTTTTTCCTGATATAATACAGGCCCTTGAAAAAAAAGGGGAAGAGCCTCCCCTGGTAACAGTTGAAACAGTTGCAATGCAAAATATCAGCTCCCCTGCGGAATATGTGGGGCATGTGGAGGCGGTTCAGTCAGTTAACCTGCGCGCCCGGGTAAAAGGTTTTTTGGAAAAAGTTAATTTTAAGGAAGGGTCCAGGGTCTGCGCCGGAGATCTTCTTTATATTCTTGAGCAGGCACCCTACCAGGCCAGGGTTGATGCTGCCAAAGCATCTGTGGCAAATGCCAAAGCTGCCCACGACAGAGCGGAATTATATTTACAGCGTATTACAGTTGTTCTGCCCGGCGGAGTGCCGGAAACAGATATTGATAATGCAGTGGCAGAAGAACTCCTCACCAGAACCAGGCAGGAGGAGGCCGAAGCCAGACTTAGGCTGTCCCTGCTTGACCTGCAGTATACCAGGATTAAAGCCCCCATAAGTGGGCGTATAGGACGAACCGCTTTTACTAAAGGGAATTTACTTGACACAGCTTCACCCCCTTTATCCAGAATTGTTCAAACAGACCCTGTGCGGGTGGTATACTTCATCAGCGAAAAGGATATTGATACAGTTAAAATGGCTCTCAAAGACTCATTACTCCCGAAAAATAACCCTGACCTCCACACATTAAAGCACCGTATCAGAATGCCCGGCGGTGAAATTTTTAAAGCAACAGGGATTATTGATTTTCTTGATAATGTAGTCGACCCTGGAACCGGAACTATTTCGGTACGGGCTGTATTTAAAAATCCTGATGGCCTTTTGCTGCCAGGGCAATATGTTACTATTCTGCTCGAAAAAGAAAATGACAAATTTTCACCCATGATTCCTTTATCAGCCCTGCAGGAAGATGAAAAAGGACAATATATATTTGTTGTAAATAAAAAAAAGCAGGCAATGTTACGCCGTATTACCACTGGAATTGTTGCTGGTACTAAAATAGCCGTTGAATCAGGATTAACAAAGGGGGAAAAGGTTATTATTCAGGGATTGCAAAAAGTTCGCCCCGGCCAGATTGTAGCAGCCACCGGTTCAGAGGCAGATACCAGGAGATAGAACCATATATTATGTTTTCACGAATTTTTATTAAACGCCCCCGTCTGGCTGTGGTCATCTCCATTCTCATCACTCTGGCAGGGCTTATTGCCATGTTTAATATTCCGGTTGCCCAATATCCACAAATCACCCCCCCGGAAATTGTAATAACAGCATTTTACCCGGGTGCCAGCGCTCAGATTCTGGCAGATAGTGTAGGAACACCGATTGAAGCTGAAATAAACGGTGTTGAGGACATGCTCTATATGTCCTCTTTATGCTCCAATGATGGCACGTATACCTTAAGTGTCACGTTTGAAGTGGGGACTGATCCGGATATGGCCCAGGTAAACACACAAAACAGGGTACACCTGGCCATACCAAAATTACCGGAAGAAGTAACCAGTCAGGGAATAGATGTGCGAAAACAGCCGCCAAATATGCTGGCAACAATCAGTTTTCTTTCTCCAGGGGGAAGCCGTGACAGGCTTTACTTAAGCAACTATATCAGCAAAAATATAAAAGATGACCTTGTACGACTTAAGGGCGTAAGTGATATTTTTGTTTTTGGTGAACTTGAATACAGTATGAGAATCTGGCTAAATCCGGACAGTCTCACAGCTTTCGGGCTCACCGCCGATGATGTAATCACCGCCATTCGCCAGCAAAACATTCAGGCGGCTGTGGGCGCCATAGGAGCTGCCCCTGCTGCCGCTAATCAACAAAATCAGTACAACCTCCAGGCGCTCGGCCGTCTTAAGGACATCGAAGATTTTAAAAACATCATTATCCGAGCAAGTCCCATGGGTAAATTAGTACGTATTCGTGATATTGCCCGGGTGGAACTTGGGGCCAAGACCTACGGGCATGAATCAATCATAAATGGTGTTCCCTCTGTAACTTTTGGAGTGTATAGAGCAACAGATGCCAATGCTCTGGATACAATGGAGATGATTCGTACTGAACTGAACAAAATTTCCCCGAGTCTGCCAAAAGATGTGGAATATAAAATTGTCTTTGACAGCACTGAATATGTTTCAGCAGCCATTCATGAAATCAAATTAACGCTGTTTATTACTTTTTTTCTGGTGGTTGGGATGACTTATCTTTTCCTGCAAAACTGGAGAGCTACATTAATTCCCACTTTAACAATTCCTGTTTCCCTTATTGGTACCTTTGCGGTATTGCTCCTCCTTGGTTTCAGCGCCAATACAATCTCTTTATTCGCACTGGTTATGTCTGTAGGCCTTGTGGTTGATGACGCTATTGTTGTGGTGGAAAACGTTTATCGGGTTATGGAAAAAAGGAACCTCCCCCCTCCAGAAGCCGCTGTTATAGCCATGGAGCAGGTTACAGGGCCAATTATTACCACCACTCTGGTTCTCATGGCAATATTTATTCCGGTGGGATTTTTACCCGGCATCACAGGAGAACTCTACAAACAATTTGCCGTAACCATATGTACTGCAGTAATTATTTCCGCAATCAACTCCCTGACTTTAAGTCCCGCACTTTGTGCTGTTCTTTTAAGGCCCCATGAAAATATCAGCAAAGGACCCTTTAACTGGTTTAACATAACCCTGGAATCTTCCAAAAACATATACGTAGCAGGATCCGCATGGCTGATTAAACGAAAATTTTTTGCTCTGGTGATTATTCTCGGAATACTTGGCATGACATATTATCTATTTATTAATCGGCCCACCAGCTTCCTCCCCAGTGAGGATCAGGGCGTTTTTTACATGAGTATTCAGCTCCCGGAATCAGCTTCCCTCCCCCGTACCTGTGAAGTTTTACAGCAGATTACAAAAGAACTTAAAACGATTAAAGGGATAGAGGATGTCTTTGGCGTTAGTGGATTCAGCCTCCTCAGCGGAAATGCTGACAATGTGGGATTCGGTCTCGGGATATTGGAACCATGGGAAGAACGTACCGGTGCAGACGTGCAGTTAAATGCCATCATGGCACAGGTACAAAAAAAGCTTGCTTCGATCTCTTCTGCCAGAAGTTTTGCATTTACTCCGCCCCCTATAAATGGTCTGGGTTATGTAGGGGGGTTCGATTTTCGTCTCCAGGCTATAAATGACCAGACACCTTCGGAAATTGCAGCTGCAACCAGAGCCCTGGTCGCAGCTGCCAACCAGAGTCCTGTTCTTACACGGGTTTTCAGCACATATACAGCTAATACACCTCAAATTTTTGTCGACCTTGATCGGACCAGGGCAGAAATTCTTAAAATATCAACTGACAAAGTCCTTTCAACTTTACAGGCTCAACTCGGCGCAAAATATGTTAACGATTTCAACCTTGCGGGTCAGGTCTATCAGGTCAAGGTTCAGGCGGATAGATCACACAGGGATTCCATTGAGGATATCAACCAGCTTTATGTACGAAGCAGAGACGGTAAAATGGTGCCCATGACCAGCCTTGTGACTTTGTCCACTGTTCTGACTCCCGCATTTGTAGCACGCTATAATCAATTCACCAGTGCCCAGATTACCGGTGGTACCGCTCCCGGGTACAGCTCCAAGGATGCTATTAAAGCAATGCAGCAGGTTGCAGAGAAAACCCTCCCTGACGGATATTCCTATGACTGGTCAGGGGTATCCTTTCAAACCCAAAAAACTACGGGTAACATATTGTCTTTATTCGGGCTTGCCCTCCTTTTTGCATATCTTTTTTTAGTGGGACAATATGAAAGCTGGAATATTCCATTATCTATTATTCTTTCGATTCCCGTGGCAATTATGGGGGGACTGGCCGCTTTATGGTGGGCCGGCTTAAATCTCAGTATTTATGCACAAATTGGACTGGTACTCCTGGTGGGTCTGGCCAGTAAAAATGCCATTCTCATAGTTGAATTTGCACAGGAAAGACGAAAACAGGGTTTGTCCGTGGCAGATGCCGCTGTGGAAGGAGCTCGTATTCGTTTCAGGCCGGTTTTGATGACAACCTTTACCTTTATGCTTGGTCTGGCACCAATGGTAATAGCCACCGGAGCAGGTTCAAACAGTCGCAGGCACATCGGAACCACAGTATTTTTCGGCATGCTGGCATCGGTTTTAATTGGTATTTTTCTCATCCCGGTATCTTACTATGTTTTTCAGACATTGCGCGAAAAAGGGGCTGCCTGGCGTGCCAGTCGGCGTTAACCATAAATTATGGTAACTATTCAAATTATACCTGTTGCAATACTCTGAATCAGCATTTTGGGCACCCACAAGGGATGCCCCTACGCAATTTTGGCCATTGATGCAACACGGAAGACGGGCACAAGAACAAGTAATTATGTGTAATTTATAAAATTCACGATCCTTAGTTTAAAATCACGAAATAAAATAAAATTACGAAATAAAATAAAATTACGAAATAAAAAAATCCATGGGACCCATAAAATTTAAAATGTATCATCATTGGCAAAGAGGCGCCAGAGATTATTCATCTCTAACACTTATAGCTTTTTTTCTCATTATTTTTCTAAACTTCTCAGGCTGTATGACTGTGGGGCCCGATTATGTCAAGGTCGATCCTGAAACAGAGAACAACTGGAATATGCCCCTTGAAGGGGGCTTAAATGACGATTCCCCGAACCCCGAAATAATGGCAGCCTGGTGGAAAACTTTAAACGACCCGGAACTGTCCAGCATTGAAATGCGTGCTGTTAAGGGAAATCTCGATTTAAAAAAAGCCAGGTCAAGAATAAGG
>DAOWMW010000115.1 GCA_030642865.1 Desulfobacteraceae bacterium | reverse complement strand
CTGCAGATTTTCAGTGATTCCAGAGCAATCCCGTTATTAACAGGTACTTTTACGGAGGAGCGTCCATCAAAGTCCAGGAGTCTGCACCCTCGTTTTTTTGCCATCCGTGAAATACCCGATTTTTCAAAGGCTTCCTTTATATCAACCCCCACAATGGGACTTTCCCCCACAGCGACTTTTGCTCCTGCTTTTCGAAAAGCATCTATTGCTGCTGCAACAACCATATAATTTGTCACAATCCCTGTATCTGGTTCTGCTGCTCTTCCAATATTAGGTTTTAAAAGTACCTGTTTTCCCCTGGCAAAGGAGAGGTCAATCTTTTGAAGAAGCAAGGTTGTATTCTTGTATGGCCCGTCTCCTCCGGCCACAAAGATTTTTGGTGTTGGTGAAGAAATGTCAGGGGAATGATTCATGGTAATTTGCTATAAACCTTAGGATCGTGAATTTATTTCATCCCCAATCCTTAATATAAAAATTTCAAGCTGTGCGGTTAGCCTTTAGCTATTAGCCAAAATGATCACAGGATGTTTATAGATTTCCAGATAATAAATTTCACTGCGTTATCGGTCGTTGGAGTATTACAATCCTAAGGTCTATGGGGGAGAAATGGCTTTTTGTCTGAGAAAGTGATCAGCCAGAACAATATATACCATGGCTTCACAAACCACGTTTATTCTTGGAATGGCTGAAATGTCGTGTCTCCCTTTAATGGAGATGGTTTCAGGCTTTTTTTGCATATTAATGGTTTTCTGCTCCATGATAATGGAGGGTATGGGCTTTACTGCAGCCCGTATAATAATTTCGTCTCCGCTGGATATTCCGGCAAGTATGCCGCCAGCGTTATTCGTGGCAAAACCGGATGGGAGTATCGGGTCATTATTTTCGGAACCAAGTTTTTTTGAAGCTTCAAAACCGGCCCCTATTTCCACCCCTTTTACCGCTCCTATCCCCATGACCGCTTTTGCCAGTTCAGCATCCAGTTTATCGAAAACTGGATCCCCCAGACCGGCAGGAGCTCCTTTTACAAGGATTTCCACGACTCCTCCAAGGGAATCTCCATTTTTTCTGACTTCTTCAACCCTTTTAGCCATCAAGATGGCTGCTTCTTTATCAGGGCAGAAAAACATGTTGGTATTTATTGAATCAAGATCCCTTTGCTTTGCCTTGACCCCCCCCAGTGCCATTGTGTATGCATGGACTTTGATATTTTTGTTATCAAGAAAGGCTTTGGCCACAGCACCGGCAGCTACCCTTGCAACTGTTTCTCTGGCTGATGCTCTGCCGCCGCCCCTCCAGTCCCTGATTCCATACTTTTGCTGGTATGTTATATCCCCATGTCCGGGTCTAAAAAGTTTTGCATATGGTTCATAGGATCTGGATTTTGCATCCTTATTATTTACCATAATCATTATGGGAGTTCCCGTTGTCTTACCCTCAAAAATACCGGACATTATAATGGCTTTATCAGGTTCTTTTCTGCTTGTACTGGCAGAAGATCCACCGGGTTTTCTCCGATCAAGCATCAATTGTATGATATCTTCGGTCATGGGAATCCCGGGAGGGCATCCGTCTATGACAACCCCCACACCCTGTCCATGGGATTCCCCCCAGGTTGTTATTTTAAATGCTTTTCCAAAAGTACTTCCAGGCATGGGAGATTCCTGTCTTTTAATTGTTTCATGATCATGCTTTGGAGGGTACTTATTGCCAGATTGTCCGTATCAATGGCAAAATTCATACTCTCTTCATAAAGGGGGGTGCGCTGATTAAGTGTTTCCTCGATTTCATCAAGAAATCCCCTGGAGGTTAAAGACGGCCGTGAATCTTCAGTGGTTTCATCCTGGACAATTCTTTTTTTGATGGTTTCAGGAGTAGCTCTTAGCCATATAACGATTCCGGTTTCTTTCATTAGCTTGAGATTTTCCTTTTTGAGAACAACCCCTCCACCGGTTGCGATTACATGATTTCCAAGGCTGCTCACCTCCTTTAAGATGGTAGCCTCCTTTTCTCTGAAGTAGTCCCAGCCATGGATTGAGACCATATCACTTATGGTTATATTATATTTATCTGTTAAATATACATCTGCATCAATAAAGGGTATTTCCATTGATTCTGCAAGTTTTTTCCCCAGGGAAGTTTTTCCGGTGCATCTGTATCCTGTTAAATATATGTTCATTATTTAATAAAGCCCCATGAAAACATCCCAAAAATCAGGGAATGATTTTTCAACACATTGTTCATCCTTAATAAAAATTCCAGGGACAATTAATCCTGCGACTGCAAAACTCATGGCAATCCTGTGGTCATTGTAGGTCTCTATTTCTGCCCCATGGGGAGTCCCTCCTTCGATTACCAGACCGTCTTTTGTGGCTTTTGCGTTGATTCCTGTTTTTTCAAGCTCAGATGCCACCGAACCAAGGCGGTCGCTCTCCTTTTCTTTTAAGTGGGCCACGTTTGTAATATGGGTGGTCCCCTTTGCAAAGGCAGCAACAACAGAAAGGGTAGGCACAACATCGGGCATGTCGGACATGTCTGCTTTGATTGCTGAAAGTTCACCCCCGGTAACGGTTATTCCGTCATCATCATGGGTTATCCTGCACCCCATTTTTTCCAGTATTCCCAAAAAATTGAGATCTCCCTGACGTGAATTACGGGAGATTCCCCGGACTTTAACGGATTTACCTGTAATGGCAGCAGCAGCCCAGAAATAACTCGCCTGGGAACAGTCCGGTTCCACCACATAGGATCCTGATGTATATATTTGTCCCCCGGGGACTTTAAAAAAATTATATCCTTCCCGCTGAATAGCAATTCCAAGCCTTTCCATTATATCCAGGGTCATATCAATATAAGGTCGGGAAACCGGCCCTTTTGAAACAATAATCTCCATTCCATTTAAAGTGTAAGGGGCTATGAGGAGAAGAGATGAAAGAAACTGGCTGCTCACATGGCAATCTATTAAAACCTTTCCTCCAGGTATTTTTCCTCCCTTGATTCTCACCGGGGGAAAACCATTATTATTAAGGGAAGATACGTTAATACCAAGACTGATCAATGCATCCAGAAGATCCTGAATGGGGCGCTCACCCATTCGGCTGGAACCTGTCAGGATATATTCTCCAGAACCAAGGGCTGCTACAGAAGTGAGAAGGCGCATGGAAGTCCCTGAATTTTCTAGATTTATCGGTTCTTCACACCTGCTGATACGTCCACCGGTTCCATGAACCAGAAAGGAGTTCCCCTTTTCTTTGATGATTATCCCCATTTTTTGTAAAGCAGATTTTGTGAGGATAGTATCTTCACTTTTCAAAGGGTTTGATATGCAGCTTTTTCCGTCTGAAAGGGCGGAAGCGATGAGCATTCTGTGGGTATAGCTCTTGGATCCAGGGACGGTTAAAGTGGTGTTTTTTATTTTTTTTTGAAAAATTTCAATCATAGGATTTACAATGAGTTTAAAACTGTTTTTCTCATAATTTCAACAGGGGCTTTTTCCCCTGTCCACATTTCAAACTGGGCAACTCCCTGGTGAACAAACATTGAGACCCCGTCGACGGTGACACACCCTTTTTTATCAGCTTCTTTCAAAAGGCGTGTTTTTAAAGGGTTATAAACAATATCCATAACAACCATATCTGGGGTAATATGCTCAGGCTCCACAGCCATTTTATCGGTATCCGGTGTCATTCCCAGGGGGGTGGCATTTATCATAATGTTGCAGTTGAGGTTTTTAAAGAAGGATAAAGGATAATATTTGACCCCAAGATCCTTTGCCAGTTGCTCACCCTCATCTTTCAGGATATTTACAATGGTTAATCTGCCACCTTCTGCAAGAATGCCAAATCCTATGGCTCTGGCAGCCCCTCCAGCTCCAACGAGGAGAACATCTTTGTCTTTGATTTCTGTTTTTTCAAGCAACGCATTTGTGGCGCCAAGACAATCTGTGTTAAATCCATGGAGTTTACCGTCTTTGTTCAAGATGGTATTAACAGCACCTATTTTTTTTGCTGTTTCGTCTATTTCGTCAAGGTGTTCCATTACTGTCAGTTTATGGGGTATGGTAATACTTATCCCTTTTA
This sequence comes from Desulfobacteraceae bacterium, assembly GCA_030642865.1. Taxonomy (GTDB): domain Bacteria; phylum Desulfobacterota; class Desulfobacteria; order Desulfobacterales; family BuS5; genus DAOWMW01. The sequence continues at coordinate 1,106 of DAOWMW010000115.1, read as the reverse complement.
TATTAAGGGCTCTTATACCTGTAACTGCCGCTCCTATATCTTTTACGTTAAAAGCAACGTATGCACCATTATAGCCTGTATGCAAAAAAGCGCTGTTGTGCATTACAGGACTTAAACTGTGTGTAATTGGATCACCCAACACGCAATAGAGTGATGTTGTAGAATTAATTGTCATATCAAGCCCGTGTTTCAGGGTGTTCCATCGGATATGAGCCCAGGCATTTTAAGTAAAAGCAGAGCTCCTTTATCCTGCTAATGGTTTTTTCAATGAGGGGATCTTTAATATGTCCTTCAATATCAATAAAAAAGAAATAATTCCAGTTTTCATATTTTGCTGGTCTTGATTCGAGTTTTAGCATATTTATCCGATTTTTTGCAATCGGTTCTAAAATTCTATGAAGGGCGCCGGGGGTATGGGCCGCCGCAAGCATAATGGAAGTTTTATCCTTCCCTGTTTCTTTAATTTCATCTTTTCCAATAACAAGAAATCTTGTTACATTATTGGTAAAATCCTGAATTTTTGAAGTAACAACCTCCAGATTATAGAGACTGGCTGCGGCACTGCTTGCAATTGCAGCGGTTTCGGCGTCGTCGGAAGCCATTCGGGCTGCAAGGGCAGTACTGCCACATTCTTCCAAAGGAGTATCCGGAAGATATTTTTTTAACCATTCTCTGCATTGAGCCAGAGCCTGGGGATGGGAATAAACTTTTTTGATATTTTTTATGGAGCCCGATATGGAGAGAAGATCATGGGAGATGGGAAGAAAAATTTCAGCACAAATTTTCAGATCAGATTCAAAAAAAAGATCTAATGTATGGTTCACCGCCCCTTCAATGGAATTTTCCACAGGTACCACTCCGTAGCCTGATGCCCCTTTTTCCACATCATTGAATATATCTTTGATACTGGGCTGGGGAACATATAATGAAGAATGACCAAAATGATCCATGGCAGCCATATGGGTAAATGTTGCTTCCGGGCCTAAAAATGTTATTTTCTGGGACTGTTGAAGTTTGCGTGATTCAGATATAATATCTTTAAATATATGGAGAAGCACTTTGCCATGAATGGGCCCCCTGTTAAGGGTCAGGAGCCTGTCCATTAT
>DAOWMW010000061.1 GCA_030642865.1 Desulfobacteraceae bacterium | reverse complement strand
GCAGTACCCTACTATACCCAGCTAAGGGATGAACTAGCTGAAAGGGCTGAAAAGGGGATAGGGGCCATTGAACCTGAAAAATATAGAATATACTGGGACGGCTGGCTCCCATGGGGGTTTCTTGGACAATTTTCCAGAAAAATGACAGAGCTTGGAATAGTCCCCCTGGTGGGAAGATATCCATGGGAGTTTTTCCCCCATCCTGAAACAATCGATTTAAATGGGGACCCCATCAAGGAATTTGTGAAACAGGTATATTCCAACGGAGGCCTTGCAAAGCAGAATCTTCCCAATATGAGCCTTCCCGCCATTCAAAAATGGGTAGAGGAATACAGCCTCGACGGTGTTATAATGTTCAGCTCCAAATCATGCAGGATGTGGAATCTGGGACATCCGGATTTTATCAAGGCCATAGAAAAAAAACATAATATCCCCGGTGTTGTCATTGAAGGTGATATGGTCGACTCAAGAATGAATTCCTTCGGCCAGATAGATACAAGGCTCGAAGCTCTGGCGGAGATGATGGCTGCAAGGAAAAAATAAAGTGAAGAATATGAAATATTTTGCAGGAATAGATATTGGTTCTCTTTTTTCCAAGGTTGTTATTATTGATGAAAAGGGTAATATAAAAGCATACTCTGTTTTACAAAGTGGCGCTGTTTATAAAGGCGCCGCTGAAACTGCCATGAATAATACCCTGGCAAAAGCAGAACTGAGCATGGGGGATATATCTTATATCATATCAACCGGATATGGTCGGGCGCGTGTTCCCTTTGCTGACAGCCAGGTTACAGAAATAAGCTGTCACGGCAGAGGCGCAAATTTTGTCTTTCCTGAAGTAAGAACAATTATTGATATTGGAGGACAGGACAGTAAGGTAATAGAGGTAAATAAAGAGGGGCGGGCTGTAAAATTTGCCATGAATGACAAATGCGCAGCAGGAACCGGCCGTTTTTTGGAGGTGATGGCTGTTTCCCTGGAGGTCGATCTTAGCGAAATGAGTACATTGGCTGAAAAATCCAGAACAGATGTGGAAATAAGCAGCATGTGTACTGTATTTGCCGAATCAGAGGTGATTTCCCTTTTTGCCCAGGGGACAGAAAAAGCTGATATAGCCCTGGGAGTTTACAGGTCAATAGCACGCAGGGTTACAGGCCTTTTTGGCCAGGTTGGTAAAAAAGAAAGGGTTGCAATGACAGGGGGAGTTGCAAAAAGCAAAGGAATGGTGGAAGCCCTGGGAAAAAGTATAAAAACAACTCTAATGGTGCCGGAAGAGCCCCAGATCATGGGTGCATTGGGAGCCGCTCTTATAGCGCGTGAAAAAGCGCAAGCTTAGGATTCGCTCAAAAATAATTAATGGGCCTGGTTTTATCCTGGGCCACTGAGTGTTGAGCTGTGAGTATTGAAAAAAATAGACTGTACATTTATTCTCAATACTCACAACTCATATCTTATACCACAAAATGAAAAGCATCAAATCAGATAAAATAACTGAAAATGTAACAGAAATTATTCTTGAAAGTATTTCGGATGGTGTTTTTACTGTGGACCGCAACTGGAAAATCATGTCTTTCAACCGTGCCGCAGAAGAAATTACAGGAATTTCCCGGGATGAGGCTATAGGCAGACAATGCTGGAACGTTTTTCGCTCAAATATGTGTGAAGGTGAATGTGCCTTAAAAAAAACAATGAAAGAAGGAAAATCATTTATCAGTACCTCCACATATATCATTAACAGCGAAAAAAAACGTATCCCCATCACTGTATCCACATCTCTGCTAAAAGATGAAAAAGGTAAAACTCTTGGATGTGTTGAAACATTTCGGGACCACAGCCTTGTGGAGGAGCTAAGGAAAGAACTCTCGGCAGGTTATCAAGTAGGTGATATTATAAGCCGCAGTCCGGCCATGGCTAAGATTTTTAAAATTCTTCCCCAGATTTCCGAAAGCGACAGCACTGTATTAATTGATGGAGAGACAGGAACAGGAAAAGAACTGACTGCAAGGGCTATTCACAGCTTGAGTCATCGTAAAAACAAGCCTTTTATTGCAATCAATTGCGGAGCATTTCCGGATACACTACTGGAATCCGAGCTTTTCGGTTTTAAGGCCGGTGCCTTTACAAACGCCCTGCAAGACAAGAAAGGATACTTTGCTGCAGCAGAAGGGGGCACCATTTTACTCGATGAAATCGGCGACACGAGTGCTCCGTTTCAGGTTAAACTGCTGCGGGTACTGGAAGAACATGAATTCCAGCCCCTGGGAAGTGAAAAAAAAGAAAAGGCAAATGTTCGTATTATTGCAGCGACAAATAAAAATCTTCCAAAAATGGTTGAAACCGGAAAGTTTCGCCAGGATCTTTTTTACAGGATCAATGTAATACATATAAAACTACCCCCCTTAAGAGAGCGGATGGAAGACGTTCCCCTTCTCATTGACCATTTTATTAACAAATTAAACAAAATTCGTGAAAAATCTGTAAGGGGTATTGATCATCAGGTGCTTGAGAGTCTAATGTCATATAAATTTCCCGGCAATATAAGAGAGCTTGCAAATATTATTGAACATGCCTTTGTGCTCTGCTCAAACGGCAACATAATGTTGCAGCACATCCCTGAAAACTTTGCAGCCCAGCCCAGGGATACTCTGAGATATAACAGATTGAGTGATCCTGTAGAATCCGCAGAAAGCAAAATGATTACAGATGCCCTTAAAAGAAATAATTTTAACCGCATGGATACTGCCAATGATCTCGGTATCCATAAAAGTACTCTTTTCAGAAAAATCAATAGACTTGGAATATCTTTACCAAAAATTGATGGGCGATCAAAAATCATTTAAAAAAACATATAATCATGCAATATTGCGACTGTTTGTGTTGCATTAACACCCGCTTGTGTTGCATTAATGCATTACAACCCCTTCGCCTTCATATTTTATTCACCATTTCATCTATGTAATTATTTGTATTTATTCCTTTTAATATTAGCGCCTCCATATGCTCCTGCATGGCACAGGCTTTGCAGCCTTTATTTGACAAAAGGAGATGATTTAAGAATGAAAGTTGCACTTACTGCCTGGGAAGATAAAATATCACCGGTGTTCGATTCTGCCAGAACACTCCTCATCGCAGAGATTAAAAATGCAAAGATCATATCCAGACGTTATGAACTTTTTAATTCTGAAATGCCTCACTCCCTGGCAGACTCACTTGGCAACCTTGGCGTGGAAGTTTTAATTTGCGGAGCTATTTCAGAAATGCCGGCAAAAATAATTGAAGCCAGGGGGATAAATCTCATCCCTTTTATTGGAGGCAAGCTGGAAGAAGTGCTGGCTTCCTATGCAAAAGAAAATAAAATAAAATCAATATTTCTGATGCCAGGATGCGGAGGAAAGCGTAAGAGAACAAGAAATTGCAATATTTTTTCCAAACAACAAAAGGAGGTGAAAATCATGCCCAGAGGAGATGGAGCAGGTCCCCAGGGACAAAGTGCTGGCACAGGCAGGGGGAGTGGAGGAAGTCAGCCGAAAAAAGACGGTAAAGGTTCAGGCCGAAGAACAGGACGTGGGGCAGGACAAGGCCAGGGTAAAGGCGGCGGTCAGGGTCGTGGGGGACAAAATTAACAGGGAGCTATGAATCTTTAGACTATGGATACCGCAACGTTTAAAAATCCATACCTGAAATATTATTCCACGGAGAGATAAATGCTTCGCATTTTACTTGTTAGCACTGATCAAAATTCATTATCTGATTTAAAAACAGGGCTTGAAAAAAATAACACTCAAATCGAGTGGGTTAAATCTTGCGGCAATCTTTTTTCCAGAGTAAAAAAAGAAAAATTTGACCTGATAATTACAGATGAAAAGCTTCCCGGCATGAACGGGATTGAATGTATTAAAAAACTTATATTATTCAACCCGTTGCTCAATTGTGCAACAATAAGCTCCCTTTCCAGGGCTGACTTTCACGAAGCCAGCGAAGGCCTGGGAATATTAATGCAACTGCCGGAAAAGCCTGGTAAAAAGGACGGAATTGAATTACTTTACCACTTAAACATCGTGTTGGATACAGAATAAAAAGAATTTTACTGATGCTGCAAAAATTGAGAAGCATTGGTAACAATAAAGTAACTATAGACCTTGAGCTAATTATTTTGAGACCAATAGTAGCTGAATAGTTACACAACAAATAAGGATAATATGGGAACAACCCCGAAAGGCGCAGGGATTGCTGATAAGGTTCCGGAACCGGATCCCGATGAAATGGCAAAACAATCTCTGGCAAAAATTAAAAACAAATTCATGATTATGAGCGGCAAGGGGGGCGTTGGGAAAACCAGTGTTTCCGTTAATATTGCAATAGCTTTGGCAAATAAGGGATTTAAGGTCGGGCTGATGGATGTGGATATTCATGGTCCTGATATACCAAGAATGCTTGGTTTTAGCGGCATGCTTGATGCTGATGAAAATAAAAAAATTAAACCCATGGCTTTTTCAAAAAACCTTGTGGCAGTTTCAATGGAATCTTTGCTGACAGATAAAGATAGTGCGATCATATGGAGGGGGCCTGTAAAACATGGGGTCATACGGCAGTTTATTGGAGATGTTGAATGGGGAAATCTTGATTTTTTGATTATTGACTCACCGCCGGGCACAGGTGACGAACCATTAACAGTGGCGCAGCTAATTAAAGATGCCCAGGGAATTATTGTAACAACGTCCCAGGAGGTTGCCCTTGCGGATGTTCGCAAGTCAATAAATTTTTGCAAAACCGTTAAGATGAAAATCTTCGGACTTGTTGAAAATATGAGCAGCTATTACTGCCCCCATTGCGGCAAACCAGTTGATCTGTTTGGCAGCGGTGGCGGAGAAAAAACCGCCTCTTCATCCGGAATTGCATTTCTTGGGAAAATACCCTTTGACCCCAATATGGTTAAATGCGGAGATACAGGCACCGCCTACCAGGAGCAATATCCAGATTCACCAGTGACAAAAATGTTTTTAAAAATTGCCGAAAAAATGTCAATATCCGTATAATATGAAAAAAGCCACTGCGTCAGGTTAGAATGTTGCGTGGGGCTGTTTAATTGTTTCTTGCGATTTCCTGCCCGGGCACTGCTGAAAAAAAGGGCTGACATGGAAAAAAAGATAACAAAGGTTCATATTGCACCATATATTATCGACCACTGTTCATATAAGGATGCGATTATCGGAAAGATCAAGGCCAAGGTCGGTGTGGAGGTAATTGAAGGTGCCCACCCATATAAGCCGGACAATATTTTTGTATAATAATAAGGAGATTAACCATGCCATTGTTTGATTATGAATGCAGGGATTGTGGAAAATTAAGCGAAATATTAATTTTTGAATCTGATGATCATCCCCAGTGCAACTTTTGCGGCAGCAAAAACATGAAGAAATGTTTATCTGCCCATTCTTCCATGTCAGGATTGGCAAAAAACAGCTTGCCCGGTGCAGGGGACACAGGCTGCTGCGGTTTTTCTCCTGGCGATGCTGTCGGCTGTGCCGGCCCGGGGAGTTGCTGCGGGAAAAATGTTTAGGGTTCAATAGTGTGACTTTTTACCAGGGAAAGCTTATATGAATGATGATTTTGATACTTTTATAGATAATCTTCAGGAAGAAATATTTGATGAAGCAAAAAAAACCTTGGGTGAAGCAGGGTTTCAACGGTGGCGAAATCCTGAATATAACGGGCCCCTGCAAGATTATGATGCCCGCGCTCACGTTAAAGGTGAATGCGGCGATACAATTGGAATATTTTTAAAATTTGATAAAAATTATGTTAAATCAGCATCTTACGTGACGGACGGTTGTGCTTCAAGTTCAATTTGCGGTTCTTTTACAGCAGAAATGGCACTGGGAAAAAATCCTGATGAATTAACGGAAATTACAGGAGATGCTGTACTGAAAAAAATAGGCACCTTTCCTGAAGAAGATAAACACTGTGCCTTTCTTGCTGCAAACGCTCTTCAGGAAGCGCTCCAAGGTTATATGAGCCATGAAACAAAAAAATATCAGGAGCATTTAAAAAAAACAGGAAGGGAAAAATGACAAAAGTTGCTATAATTCGCTGTGAAAAAAATGAAATGAAATGTCCTCTAACTAATTGTTTTAAATGCCTTGTTGAAAAAAAGGAAGGCTTTGCCGGATATGATGACTGTTTTCTGACTGGTGTTTTTACATGCCGATGCCCCGGTGACAAGCTGACAGATTTGGCCAACATACTCAAATCAAAGGGGACAGAGGTCATTCATTTTTGTACATGCACATTTGCAAAAAAAACAGATGCCGGGTGGGATGCAACCCTTAATGGCTTTTGTGAAAACATTGATACTTTGATTGAACGGACCAGTAAAGCTTCCGGCCTTTCGTGTGTCAAGGGAACAGCACATCTACCCAAAGGTTATGATGTAGAGATCTGGAAATGACGGTCAATTACTGATGCTGCGCAGGTTTTTAATTGATAAGTGTGGACTTGTGGCAGCAAATGCCGTTGAGATTATTTGTGATCTTCTGCCTCTTGTAGATTATAACTCAACCTTTTGGACTTTTTTATATCGGTGAGATCAGCGGTTACTGCCATTGTTGGAGGCCTGTTTGCCGCTGCTCAGGCATGATTACAGGAGGTGGCTGCAGTCTTTATTTTATCCCCAAGCCTTAGAAAGAGAAAGCCCCGCATTATTAATGCGGGGCTTTATTTGTTCAGCAACCGGTTAGGAAAAACGGTTGCATTCGTTCGTGGCTCCCCAGCACGGACTCGAACCGCGGACTTGGTGGTTAACAGCCACCCGCTCTGCCAACTGAGCTACTGGGGAATGTATAAAAATGCATGTTTAGTAAAAGTTGCATTATAAGTCAAGTAAAAAAATATTTTGTTCCTATTTAATTTTTGGGGGGTTAGTTCTATCTTGCTCCACGTAGGTGTCATAGCTCAGCGTATGATCGAAATTAAATTCGTGCCCAATTTTTGTTAAATCTCTTGAGAAGATACCTTCCAAATAAAAATTTAATTGATTTTTTTTTAATAAACATATAACAAGTTGATAGTAAAATAAAAAATTGATCTATAGTTGCAGGTCGTGGGGGACGAAATAGCGTCCACAAGCAGGCGCATGGATTTTGGTCAGGTTTATTCGATTCATCTGATCTGGAATAGGCATCAAAGGTGCCGGAACAGCAAGCTGTTTCAAGATTGTTATACCTGTTTATTTACCGGGCAGATCGAACAAAGATGACCTGAAGCTATGTTGGTGAAGTTATTTCGTTTCCGTTCCTATAGATTTTTGACGTTATTTTTGAGCAACTCCCCAAGCTGGAACATTATAAGGGGAAACGAATATTTATAGAATTTTAATCACAGGAATAGATAGAGCCTTTTGAGGAAATTAAATG
>DAOWMW010000241.1 GCA_030642865.1 Desulfobacteraceae bacterium | reverse complement strand
TTTTCCGCCAGATGCATGGCTTTTTCATTTGCCCCGTGAGTTCTGTTTCTGGCATTAAAAATTTCTATAATATCAAAATGATCAATATTTTTATTCAATGCGCTTTCACTGACAGGGCTGTCAGGATTACCCGTTCTTTTATAGGGATGCGGCACCATCACCAGGCCTTCCTGCATTTTTATTTCCTCTATGGTTTGCTCAATTGTCATTCCTGGTTTGATAAACCGTTTAAGATAAAGACCAATAATTTCGCCATTATCAGTTTTAACTTCCTCCCCAACAATAATTCTTTCCCCGAATTCTTTTTTTGCCTTTAAAGCCCCTTTGATTTCATCATGATCTGTTATAGCAATTACAAAGTCAGGATTTTTTTTGAAAAATTTCGAAAGCTGATTTAAAGTAATAAAGGCATCGTGAGAATAACAGGTATGGACATGAAAATCTATTTTTTTCAGACAGCACTCCGACCCTCGGCCCCTGCCTCCCGACCAGTGATCCCTGCTCCCTGGCCCCCGACCCTCGATCCCCGATCCCTGTCCTTCCCCCCCGACTCCTGCCCTCCTCATTTCATAATATCCTCATAACCTCTATAATAATCCATCCATTCTCCCTGAAACAGATCAGCCCGTTTTTTCTTAAAAGAATAGGCATGATAAAGCTTGTGAAGCTGAGTTTCAAGCCACACAAAGCTTTTGGTATCCTCAAGAAAAGTATTTTCAAGCATCATTGCTATTTTTCTTGTCGTAGAATGTTTGAATTTAAAATTAAATCTCGGCAGATTCTTTTTTTTGATAAAATCACCGGTTAGAACAATATCTTTGTCCACCTTTTTTTGATCCAGAGCCATTTGTAAAAGAGGTATTTCCTCCGGTGTATCATAACCGAGTATCCACGATACTATTATATCTATTTTCAGGTTATTCCAGCCTGCCATCAAAAGATTCAATCTTCGCGGATCTCCGCGGCGGGTAGATTCGGAATCAAGACCAATCGTTCCATCGACAATCGTATACATGCTCATGGCATCATTGACTTCTATCAATTTTTCCGAAAGTATGCGGTGATATTTGCGGCGAAAAACAGGTAGAATACCAAACAGGTTTTTTGTAGCACATGATATTTTTGCAATTCCATGGGCATGTGGAACCGGCGTGTTAATCAGTTGCGCATCATTAAAAAGAATCGGAATTTCCAAATCGTTTCTTGGAAAGTCTTCATAATCAACAAACGGCACATCATATTTATGCAGGATATTAATCAAACCTGTTCTTCGGATCATATTATAAGCGCGAAATGTCATAAGATCGCCTTCAACAACGAGGATATAGCGAAATCCACAATCCCGCAGACAGCCAAGCAATTTATCAAGAAACCATGGCGAGGTATTAGACCCGGGATATATCCTGTCAAAATTCCCGTTGATCTTCAGCACGGTTTTTTTATCCTTATCCGCATATGGCAAAAATGTAGCAGCAACAACCTCATTGATATCGTCACTTAAGCTTTGTGGAGAAGTATTCTTTACATAAACATTTTTTAAATATTCCATATCATCCTTTTAAGGGCAGGGGTTAGTGTTCCCCGACCCCTGCCCTTCCCATTTCTTTAAGGTATTTTGAGGCGAGCTGAGATCGGGTATGTCCGGACATAATATATTGTCTTCCATTTTGACCCAATTTTTCTGCAAGCTCAGAATCATTTTTAATTTTTAATATTAACGAAGCCAGTTCCTTTTCATTTTCCGGCTCAAATGCAAAACCAGCTCCTGCTTCTTCTACAATCTCCTTTGTTTCACCTTCAAATCCCACCAGAATCGGAATTCCTGAACCCATAATTTCCCATATCTTTGCGCCTACGCAGGTTCTGTAGTAAGGATGATTCATCGCATGAGAAATTGAAATATTTGACGCACGAAAAACTTCAGGGACTTCTTCCCTTGGAACAGGGCCAAGTATATGAACGTTTTTTGCATCAAGCTCTTCTTTTACTCTTTGCACTTCTTCCAGCCCTGCGCCCGCTCCGACAAATACAAAGGCTATCTCAGGATCGGTTTTTAACAAATCAGCAGCCCTTACCAAGGTTTCACATTTTAAAAAATTTCCAACATTTCCGACAAAACTGCATATAAATTTTCCGGAAAGGTTATATTTTAAGCGAAAGCTGTTTTCCTTTGGCCCAGGCAAAAAAAGATCTTCATTGCAGCCGTTTCTGACAACAGCAATTTTTTTAACAGGAACTTTATATTTTTTTACAAAAAGTTCCCTGTAATTTTCGGCTACACCTACAAGCATATCGCATGCATGATACATTCTATTAATATAAACGCCAAGAATCTTTTTGGGCACATGCTTTGAAAAAAAACCATGTATGGAAACCACTTCAGGCCAGGGGTCTCTGATTTCTGCAATAAAAGGCACACGATGAAGCAAGGCTGTCAAATATCCCTGTATAAGGATAAATGGCTGAGGGCTGGTTGCCAGAACAACATCAAAACGGCGTTTGGAGATAAGACCGTATAATGTATTTGACACCATCGAACTTGCTGAATTCAGTATTCTGCCCATAAAACTTCCAGGCCTGGAAAACCAGTTAAAAGTTCTGACAACTTCAACCCCTGAGACATACTCTCGTTTAAACAATCTATTGCCATAATCAAACCCCGGAAATCGGCTGCCTGCCGGATAATTGGGGAATCCGGTTAAAACAGTGATATCATGCCCCGCTTTATTCCATTCTTTTGCAAGATCAGATACACGCGCAGCACCTGCCCCAATTTCTGGAGGAAACATCTGTGAAACTATTAGAATTCGCAAATTATACCCCTATTTTCTCATCTTAATAATTTTTGCCGGATTACCGCCCACTATTGCATAAGGGGGGACATCTTTGATTACTACAGCACCTGCTGCAATTATAGCGTGCTCTCCAACAGTTACACCCTGTAAAATTATAGCCCTATCTCCAATCCAGACATAATCACCAATCACTACATCGCCAATCACATAGCCGTCATAGGCGTTTTCAGAGTATTTATGATTTTGGGTAATAATAATTATATCATTGCCCATTGATATATGT
>DAOWMW010000043.1 GCA_030642865.1 Desulfobacteraceae bacterium | reverse complement strand
GGGAATTGTTCCTTTGGGTGCTTTTGGCTTAGCTATTTCACTTATAGGATTAAATTTTTCCGCTCAAGCTTTTATGTGGGCAATGGTGCTGATATTCTTTTTTGGAATATCTGCAGGATTATTTATTCTACCACTTAATGCTTTTATTCAGTTAAAAACTCCGGAAAAAATACGCGGATCTGTTTTAGCGGCAACAAATTTTTTAAATTTTATAGGGATATTATGTGCAAGTCTGATGATAAAAGTACTGCACGGGTTTAATCTATCTTCCGGAAAAGGATTTATGGTTGCCGGCAGCATCACTTTTATTTTTGCCCTGGGCACAATAATCCTCCTTAAAAATTTTTTCATCAGTTTTATCAAAGGTGCTTTTAGGGCTCGTTCAAAAATAACTTAAAATTGCCAATTTATTTTCGATCGAATCCTTAAGGAGCCGACATGAAGGTTTTGGCAATAAACGGGAGCCACAGGCCCGGCAAAAATACAGCCGCCATGCTAAATATGGCATTGGAAGAGATAGCCGCACAAGATGTTTTAACAGAACTTGTTGAACTGTCAGAGGTTGATATTAAACTATGCCTTTCATGCAACAAATGTTTGATGAAGCCTGAATGTGCAATTAAGGATGATGCCATGGCAGGCCTTGCTAAAAAAATGATTGAAGCTGACGCCATTATTTTTGGTTCCCCTGTTTATTTCGGCAATGTTTCGAGTCTCTTTAAAATATTTATGGATCGTACACGCTGGATGCACATGTGCTGTAATCTCCTTGATGGAAAAATCGGAGCAGCTTTAACTCACGCCGGTTTAAGAAACGGGGGTCAGGAATTTACTCAGATGCTCCTTGAAAGATTCACTCAGGGACACGGTATGCATCTGGTTGAGGCCAGAGATCCTGATAAAGGTGTTTTTAACCTTGGACCCATGGGAACGATGTTTGACTCTTTAAAAGGGGAAAATATCAAATGGAAAAGGGATGTTTCCGAAGATCCCCTTTCCTGTATGATGTGCCGTTCCCTTGGTCGTAATATTTTGAGATGGATAAAAAAATAATAAATTGGGTCTGGGTCTATATCTAATTTTGACCATGAACTGGGCTATAATAAAATTGTAAAATTATTTTTAAAAAGGGTTATAAGAATTATGGAGAAAAAATATTTTGATGATCTCCAGATCGGCGACAAAGATAAAACAATGGGACGAACAATTACCGAAGCCGATGTAGTAAATTTTGCAGGTCTTTCAGGAGATTTTAATGCGGTTCACATGGATAAGGAATTTGCAAAAAATACATTTTTCGGCAAACGTATTGCCCATGGAAATCTTGTTTTTGTTATTGCATCTGGCCTTTTTACCCAAAGCAGAATGAATATTTCCATCAAAGAAAATGTTGTGGCATTAATGGGAATGGACTGGAAATTTTTGAAACCGGTCTTTATTGGAGATACCATCCATCTTGAAGTTGAAATTATGAAAAAAAAGGAGACAAGCAAACCGGACAGGGGAGTTGTCACCAAAAGAAGAACCGTGGTTAACCAGAACGGTGAAATAGTTCAGCAGGGAGATGTGGCATTAATGGTTAAACGTAAAGTTTAATATATGGAGGTGTGCTATGAATATGGATTTAACAGGTAGAGTAGCTGTTGTTACCGGTGCCGGATTAGGGCTTGGCAGGGAAATATCCAAAAGACTGGCTCAAAACGGCGCAAAGATTATTGCAAATGATGTTATGGAAGAGAATGTAAAAGAGACAGTTGCCAGATAAAATCTGAAGGAAATGAGGCGGAATATGTGATTGCGGATATATCCAGCTGGGATGACGCCGGCAGCCTTATTGAAAAAGCCGTTAAAATCTTTGGAAAAGTGGAAATATTGGTGAATAATGCCGGTGTCACCCGGGATATGCTCATGCGTGACATGAAGGAATCCGACTGGGATAAAGTCCTTGATATTAATTTAAAAGGGGCATTTAACTGCTGCAAATTTGCAACGCCCCATATGGTTGCACAAAAGTATGGAAAAATTGTAAATTTGTCATCCCGTGCCCATCTTGGCAATCCGGGGCAGGCAAACTATTCATCCTCCAAGGCAGGTATAATAGGTCTTACAAAATCGATGGCCATGGAGTTCGGCCGCTACAATATCAATGTAAATGCCGTTGCCCCGGGGATGATTAATACAGAAGGGGTCAGAGGCCTGGCCAAATATGAAGCAGTCGTGGAAAGAGCTGTGAAAATCACACCCTTAAAAAGAATCGGGGAACCTGAAGATGTGGCTAATCTCATTCATTTTCTGGTTAGTGATTATTCAAATTATATTACCGGAGAGGTAATTCATATTACAGGCGGCCGGTATTAAAAACAGGTCTTGTATAGCTTCAGATATAATCTGGTTATAGACCTCAAGATAAAGATTTCGACCTGTGCTATTAGTACCTTAGGGCTCGCTCAAAAATAACTTAACATTTTAAGCGTCGATCCATCCTGCCTGACTGCGTTACAAAAGTGCAGGAATATCCTGATATTACTGCACTTTTGTGCCTTGCCAGGCGGGCGCCTCAACACTTAAAATTGCCAATTTATTTTTGTGCGAACCCTAACCCTATGTGGTTGCCCTGCAGAATCCATTTCTGCCCTGCGGATATGGAATCCGCCCCTATTTTGAAAACCCAGGGCATTACGTCAGCAGGAAATAACACCCAATGGGTAAAGACACATCCTGTGCTCATTTTAGCTAATAGCTAATAGCTAACTGCTAACCGCACAGCTTGATGAGTATTGAAAAAAACAGATGATCTCAATACTCGTCACTTTCCAGAAAGAGACTATCTTACAGCATCCGGGGGAACAGATAGCCCGTCATTTCTCAAAATATCCAGAGGTGATACAGGCTGGGAATCATGGAGTTTTAAAAAGTTTTCTCTTAAAACTCTTTTAATGGTTTCAGGTTTCCAGTTAAACCTTTTGACCTTATTAAATGTCCTGAACCAGGACTGCATACCCACAAAGGGATAGTCAGTTCCAAAAAGAATTTTGTCCTGATAAAAGGGAGTGCCAGCCGCAAGATATACTTCCGGAGGAATAATAGCAGGAGATGATCCGGAAAGATCAATATAAACATTGGGATGCCTGAAGGCCAGAGACATGGCCTGATTGTGCCATCCGCCAATACCAAAATGCAGAAGAATCAGTTTCAGGGTGGGAAAATCAACAGCCACATCATCAAAACAAAGGGGCATCATATATTTTAATTTTGTAAAATACATCCCTGTGGTTCCGCAGTGGGACTGAATGGGAACACCTAATTCCACACATTTTTCATAGATCGGATAAAAAAGTTTTTCATCATTTGCATATGTGCTAACTGCAGCAGCATGAAACTTCAGCCCTTTCAGGTTTAAATCATTAATACACCTTTCAACTTCCTCAACAGCATCTTCCCGTCTTGGATCCACTGAACCATACCCAATAAAACGGTCAGGATATTGTGCAACCAGTTTTGCAACTTCATCATTTGTAGTCATCGACTCTTTAAAAGCCCAGTGGTCAGATTTGGATGTGTCCAATCCCATGATCAGGGCTTTTTCGACATTTGCCTTATCCATATCTTCAAGCATGTCTTCAAGGCCGTTGGGTAAAGCGTCATCCTTTAATCTAAAATGCTTTGCAGCCATATATAACCCGGCATTATTTTTTAAGTCTGCTCTGAACAGAGGGTGAGCATGGTTGTCTATGGCGGGCACAGGTGCAAAAAGTGCATTATCTTTTTTAATTTTTTCAAGGTCTTCCTCACATTGGGAAACCTTTGAAGAATCATCCTCCTGTTTCAGCAATTCTAAAGCCTGAGCATATATTATTTCTGCATCTGCGTAATATCTTGAATCAAGCGCCGATTGAGCCTCGTCATAAAGTTTTTCAATTTTTTCCTGCACGTCATCTGTCATATTAAATAGCCTCCTGGAATAGAATTCATTGTTGTTTTAATCTGTTTTATAACCAGTAATATAGATTAAAATATCATCAAAAAAGAAAAAATCTGAATCATGATAATATTCTTCAAGCTCTTTTAAACCATTATCAATTTCAATATCACTAAATTGCGCCAGGTTTGACATAAATTTTTGTTTTAGCAATTCAAACCAGCGATTTTTTTTTATTTTAAAGGGATAGGCTTTTTTATGCACCTTTACATCAAATCCCGCTTTTTCAAGTTCAGTTATAAATACATTATAATCCGGCTGGGATTGTTCAAAAGATTTTAAGGCTGATTTAAATAATGGAAACCCAGGGGTTTGAGGCCTTGTTACAATACAAATTATTCCATGACAACCAAGCTGGCCATAGATTTGTGAAAAGATATCGATTCTGTTTTCAAAATGGTGTACAGCCTCCTTTATAAAAATTTTATCATATTTTAATTCATCTTTCCCTGAAAAAGAAGAGGCGCTGTCACACATGGTAAAAACATTATCATACATATCTGCCTTTTCAAGCATTTTCTCGCACGTATCAACGCATAGTACCCTCTTGTCAAGGCCGGATTTTTTATGAATAAGGCTGGAAAAAAATCCGGTTCCCCCTCCAAGGTCAACAAGAAAATCATCCTTTTTTAATTCAAGTAAATTTACAATTGAATTTGCTGACCATCTGCAATAATTTAAATCAGATGAAAATGCGCCATCATAATCCTGGGCAAATGATGTGTAATGCCGGATTTTTGTTTTTCTTTTTTCCATTTTTCCACGGCAGATTTTATCGAACTGTGCGGTTAGGATTGGGGATGAAATAAATTACCCAGAATTACTTGTTCTTGTGCCCGTCTTCTGTGTTGCATCAATGGCCAAAATTGCGTAGGGGCATCCCTTGTGGGTGCCCAAAATGCTACTGGGAATCATGCCAAAACGGAGACATTTTTCTAAGACGTTCAATTATGGATGGCAATACTTCAACTATGTAGTCAACCTCCTCATCAGTATTGTATTTCCCAAGACTAAAACGGATTGACCCATGGACTAATGTATATGGAGCCCCCATTGCACGCAACACATGGGACGGCTCAAGGGAGCCGGATGTGCATGCAGAGCCGGAAGAGGCGCAAATTCCGTATTCATTCATCAAGAGGAGAATAGATTCACCTTCCACATACTCGAAACTGATATTTGTGGTTCCAGGCAAACGGTTTTCTCTGTCTCCATTTATTACGGCGTTTTTAATTTGTCCAGTTATACTGTTTTCCAGCCTGTCCCTTAATTTTGCTGTTTTTGCGCCTTCTTTCGCACCATACTTTAGTGCCAGCTCACAGGCCTTTCCAAAACCTATTATGGATGCCACATTTTCCGTCCCCCCACGCCTTCCCCCTTCCTGGTGCCCTCCCATAAGAAATGGTGAAAACCTTGTCCCCTTTCTCACATAAAGGGCTCCAACTCCCTTTGGCGCATGGAGCTTGTGCCCGGAAAGAGAGAGCATATCAACCTTAACTTTTTTAACATCCACAATCACCTTTCCTGGGGCCTGCACCGCATCTGTATGAAAAATGATTTTCTTCCCTTTTAAATGATCCACAATTTCTTCAATGGGAAAAATAACGCCGGTTTCATTATTTGCCCACATAACACTTATAATGGCGGTATCATCTGCAAGATGGTCATAAAGATAATCAAGATCAAGGCGGCCCAGGTTATCCACAGGGACAAAATCCCCACGATATCCATTTCTGGTACAATGCTCCACCCTGCTTTTCACTGCAGGATGTTCAACCCTTGTTGTTATAATATGTTTCTTGTCAGGAAATGAATTTATGGCTGACATAATAGCCGTGTTATTACTTTCAGAGCCACAGCTTGTAAAGACTATCTCTTCAGGCTCGGCATTGATCATCTCCGCGACACTGGCCCTTGCTTCGTTAATTCTCCGCGCTACTCGTCCCCCGAATGTATGCATGCTTGAAGGATTTCCATAGAAGTCTGAAAAATAAGGGAGCATCGCATCCACGACTTCTTTGTCAACTTTAGTTGTCGCATTATTATCAGCATATATAATTTTCATCTTTCCCATCCTCCATAACAGTAAGCTCTGGTGATACCAGTTCACGGATCTTGGTTTCCACCAGATTTTTCAAGGTGACTTGAGAAGTTTTACAATTTGCACATGCACCGCGCAATTTGACAATCACATTATTAGCCTCAAAATCAATAAGTTCGATATCCCCGCCATCTTTTTTCAAAGCAGGCCTGATCTCTTTATCTATTACATCCTCTATGAGCCTTATTTTCTGGATATTAGTCAGTGGTGAAGGTTTTTTAACCTCATCGGGCTCTGTATTATGCACCTGGGCGATCAATTCTTCTATCCGGTCATGGCATTTACCGCATCCTCCACCCGCCTTGATAAAATCTGTAACCTCTTCCACCGATGAAATTCTATTTTCAGCAACAGCCCTTTTAATCTCAAGATCTGTGACACCAAAACAGTTACAAACCAGTTCTCCATCTGCTTTAGCCAAAGGCTCACCACGAAAATAGGCTATGGCTTTTTTCAACGCATCTTTCCCCATAACCGAGCAATGCATCTTCTCCCTGGGAAGCCCCCCGAGATAATTGGCAATGTCATCATTTGTAATCTTTAATGCCTCATCTATGGTGAGCCCTTTAATCATTTCCGTTAGCGCAGAAGAAGAAGCTATGGCACTTGCGCAGCCAAAGGTCTGAAATTTGGCATCTGTTATTTTTTCTTCTTCATCAAGTTTAAATGTTAATTTCAGAGCATCGCCGCACGCAACAGAGCCGACCTCACCAAGGCCGTCGGCATTGTCAACCACTCCCACGTTACGTGGATTCATAAAATGTTCCTTTACCTTATCATTATATTCCCACATTAATTTCACCTTTTTCGTATAAATCTTTTTGCGCATTAGCTCTGAAATTATGAGGCATAACTATGTAAACCAGGCAAATAATTGACCCCGAAATACGTAAATATAACAGCGCAAAAACCAATTATAGAAATAATTGCTATACGCTTTCCGTACCAGCCTCTCACGAGGCGTGCATGGAGCAATATTGCATAAACAAACCAGGTAATAAGAGACCATGTTTCCTTGGGATCCCATGACCAGTAAGTCCCCCATGCTGAATTTGCCCATACAGCTCCTGTAATAATACCGATGGACAAAAACAGAAAGCCAAACATAATCATCTGGTGAGTTAATTCATCAATTATAGATTGCGAAGGGAGCCT
Organism: Desulfobacteraceae bacterium; assembly: GCA_030642865.1. Lineage (GTDB taxonomy): Bacteria > Desulfobacterota > Desulfobacteria > Desulfobacterales > BuS5 > DAOWMW01. The sequence continues at coordinate 1,695 of DAOWMW010000043.1, read as the reverse complement.
TGAAAATAGTCCTTTTTTCCCGGAATCATTTTCATTACTGCAAAAATACATCAGACTCAAAGCAAAAGCGATTGCAAATCCGGCATAACCAAGAAAACAGGTGAAAACATGGGCAATAAGCCAATTGCTTTTAAGCGCTGGAATAAGGGGCTGAATCCGGTCACTGATATTTGGAGAAAGAGAGGCATAAGCAATTGTAAGAAAAGCAATGGGACTTGCAAATACACTAACTATAAAATCTTTAATTTTAATTTCTAAAATTAAATATATAATTGCTGTTACCAATGCAAAAAAGACAAGGGATTCGTAAAGATTAGAAAGGGGAGCATGGCCAATTCCATGGTCATAGGACTCGATCCATCTCAAAGTCATTCCGATGATGTTTCCCGCAATCGCTCCGATTGTCAAAAAACGTCCGGCCATTCCAATACTGTTTTTATTAAAAATTAACGCTGATGCATATAGTACTGAAGCAATACCATATGTGAAAGTAACGATTCCCAGTATTAACGAACTGTTCATGTTTTTCCCCAAATTATGAGTGCCTATGGATCATTTCTCCAGGCGTTTTTTTGATTAATCCATGATTATTTTTGTGCGGGCTCTAAATTTTAAGACCAGAAAGCTGATTAGATATTTTTTTTATATATTCATTCATTCCCAGTCTGTTTTTATTTGATTTACCGGCAACTGTTACCAGAGTCTTGTTCCCTTTTCTGCAAACTTCTATGCAGATACTTTTATGCGACATGAAAAAAGTAACATAACAGCCAATAATTAATAATAAAAAACCTGTATAAACAAGGGGGACACCAGGATCCTTTGTTACCTGTAATCCTGTATAGTAAGATGTCTTAAAGTCTGTGACAGAAAGGATAACATTCCCCTTTCTCATCTTGTCGAAATTAGGATATTTTAAAGGAAGAAGAAGATTAACAGGCTCATCAGCATCTTTTAAAGAAAGGGTTCCCAAAAATGTTTCTCCAATATTGTGCCCTCTGAAGCTGTAGGAATTTAGATATTTTCGCAGGCTAAAAGTACCCAGCCCTTCCGGGAGATCAACTATATCACCGATTTCAAGCTCTTTATTAAAAGTCATTCCCGAGCTTGCTGAAGAAATGGCAATGGTAATCTTTTCAGGGGGCATGGACCCGTAGTTTGATTGAAAAATATTAATCCCTTTATATCTCAATGGATCGTTTACAATAATAGCTTTTTTCACGACCTCCTTTTTGTTTTCAAGAATAACAAGGTCGGATTTATATTCCTTTGGCGCACCAGTATCATAAAACGAAACACTAAATTTATCACATTTTATTTCAAAATCAAGGTCAACAGATTCTGAAGTTTTTTTTAGCGAAACGGCATTTACGGATCCCCCTTCAGGAATATTTACATATCCCTCAAATCCAAAAAACGATCCAGTAAGTCCCCCTGAGAGCATTAATATAATACTGAGATGAACATAATATACACCAAGCCGCGTTAACCGTCCTTTTTCCCCAAAAATTACAAATCCGTTTCCCGAATTTTTTAGAATACATTTATTAAATTTTTTTTCAATAAAATGGTTATAACGCCCCTCGAGGTTTTCAGGAAAAGCTTTAATGGAAAATTTTTCATTTGACTTGAGACGTTTAAAAACCGAAAGCTTATATGACGGCTTTTTAACAAAAATAATTTTTTTGGTTGCAT
>DAOWMW010000275.1 GCA_030642865.1 Desulfobacteraceae bacterium | reverse complement strand
GGCCAGCCTCCCTGATTCATTAATTTTGGCATTCTGCATGAGGTCATTTAATATGCCCTGCAAGTCGCTGATATTTTTTACTGATGTTTCATTTTCCCTGGCCGCCACCAGAATAGCTTCATCATCTGTGGCTAAATTGAGAAAATAGGTTTCAATACCGTATGCCCGCTTATTTCTGGCAGCATTGGTGTGTATAGAGATAAAAAGATCAGCATTTTTTGTATTTGCTATGGCTGTACGTTCTTCAAGGGTGAGATATTTGTCCGTGGTTCGTGTGAGTATTACTTCACATTGGAGCTGCTTTTCAATTTTTTTTGCAAGTTTTTTTGATAGGCTAAGGGTAATATGTTTTTCATGAATACCCTTTAAATATCCTGGAGCTCCGAAATCACGGCCCCCGTGTCCCGGATCAATAACAATTCGTTTGACACCAAGAGCAAGTTGTTTAATAAGGGCACTTTTTTCGAGGTGCAAATTTTTTTTAGCTATTACAGGGACAGATTTTCCATTTTTTCCCAATACATCTATGACAAGCCTGAAGGGATTTTTTAAAGAAAAAATCTTATATGATTTTAAAGATTTTATCTCCATTACTACTCTGACAGAATCAGATTTATACTGCCCCGCCCGGATTTTAATAAGGAGTTTGTCATTAACCTGAAGTAACTTTTTCATATCTTTTGAAAGGATCGTGTTACTCAAATCTATGTATAAACGTTTTGGCTTATTTATTGACGGGTCCTGCCTTAGAAGATGGTCCACATAATCCATCTTTTTGTTTCCGTTTATAACGACGCGTGTATAGTTGGGATTGGACCAGAAGCGTAAGTCTGTAACAGTACTCATTTTCCCTGTTGGCTTTTGTCCAGTTCTGCCTGGTAATTTTATTGCGGCAGATGATTCTTTTTTATTCGACGCTGGTTTCTTTTTAAGTAATAATTTGTTTTTGTGCTTTTTTTTTATTCTCTTTTTTTGTGCTTTTTTTTTTAATGATAGTAACTTTTTTTGTGCTTTTTTTTTATAATTGCTCCTGGGATTTTTTTTTACAATTTGTTCAAAGATACTTATCCCTTTTTTTTTATCTGATAATAGCCTGGAATGTTTGTAGAGTTCAAGGTAGAGGTCCCCTGACATATAGAGGCCTGCGGCTGCCCAGGGCCCTGAGGGATTATGTCTGTAAACAGCCTGAAATTTGTTGATACAAGCTATCCAGTTGTCTTTGTAATATTTTTTTTTAGGGTCATGGCGAAGTTTTTTATAGCTTTTTTCAGCTTTTAAATATTTACCCTTTGCACTGATTCCCCATGCAGGAGGCGATATTAAAAAGAATAAAAAACAGGATGTGAAAAATAATAAAAAAGTTTTTCTGATTAGCATAACTGTTTTAACTGGATTTTTTAAACAAGCATAGCTGCTTATGTCCATTTTTTGCAGCGGCTTTGGATTTTGTTGAAACTGATGAGCGTTTTTTTGAACGTTGTTTTTTTTCAATACTGGCAAGTATGCTCATGGACCGTTTTATAACTTTATCAGGAATTCCTGCAAGGCTGGCAACCTGAATTCCATAACTTTTGCTGGTTTCTCCCTTAATCAGCTTTCTTAAAAATATAATTTCATCCTTTTCTTCCTTTACAGCTATATTAAAATTTTTTATTCTCGGTTTTATCAATGCAAGTTTTGTTAGTTCATGGTAATGAGTGGCAAAAAGGGTCTTAACCCCGTTTTTTTTCAGATCGTGGAGATATTCTACAACAGCCCAGGCAATACTCAGGCCGTCAAAGGTGCTTGTTCCCCTTCCTATTTCATCAAGGATAATAAAACTTTCAGGTGTTGCGTTTTTTAGTATTGCCGCTGTTTCCGTCATTTCCACCATAAATGTGCTCTGTCCGGCAGATAAATTATCCAATGCTCCCACACGGGTAAATATTTTGTCTGTGATGCAAATGGATGCAGATTCTGCAGGGATAAAAGAACCTATCTGTGTCATTATTGCAAGAATTGCTGTTTGCCGCAACACAGTCGATTTTCCCGCCATGTTAGGGCCTGTTATGATCAGTATCTGGTCGGTTTTATTATTCAGGTTTAGGGAGTTGGGAACAAACCGCTCCCCTGTAATCATTTTTTCAACAACAGGATGACGTCCGTTTTCTATTTTAATATCTCCGTCCGGATTTATTTCAGGCATTATATAATCATTCTGATCTGCAACCAGAGCCAGTGCTAATATTGAATCAATTTTTGCGATGAATCTGGCAGTCTCCTGGATTTCGTAATTATATTCTGTGATTTTTTTCCTTACACTGGTAAATATTTCATATTCAAGAGCAGATCTTTTTTCCTGGGCGCTTAAAACCGTATATTCAAATTTTTTAAGTTCATCAGTTATGTAACGTTCCGCATTAACCAGGGTCTGTTTTCTGACATAATGGGAAGGCATGGATTCTGCCTTTGCTTTGGGAATTTCAATATAATACCCGAATACTTTATTATATCTGACCTTTAAACTGTTTATTCCTGTCTCTTTTTTTTCTTTTGCTTCAAGTCTGGCAATCCAGGTTTTACCATTTTGTGTGATTTCCACAAGCTCATCTAATTCGCTATTATAACCTTCCTTGATAATCCCTCCATTATTTAGTG
>DAOWMW010000015.1 GCA_030642865.1 Desulfobacteraceae bacterium | reverse complement strand
GCGTTACGAAAACGTATAAATATCTTGATATTCCTACGCTTTCGCGCCTTGTCAGGCAGGCGCCTCAACACTTAAAATTGCCAATTTATTTTTGAGCGAACCCTTATGACTCCCTTGAAAATAAGGAGTAGAGACAACAAGGTATGCCTTCTACTTCATTGCCGCCGTTGTTATTTAAAATCAATATTTTTCGTAACTATTATATTATAAAATAATGAAAATTGCCTTTATTCACTATCATCTAAAGCAGGGAGGGGTTACCTCTGTTTTAAAACATCAGATAGAGGCTTTAAAAGATAATTGTGAGATTCTTCTTTTAACAGGGGAACCACCACTTGCTTCTTTTTCTGCTGATACAGTACATGTTCCGGGGCTTGGCTATTATAACGGGACCGGTTCCAGAGATATATATGATCCTGAAAAAGTAGCTGATGCCGTACAAAAAGCTATTCTGGAAAAATTTAAAGGGGAGTGCGATATACTCCATGTGCACAATCCTGTTTTGGCTAAAAATAGAAATTTTTTAAAAATTTTATATTTTCTTCAAAAAAGCGGGATGAGACTTTTTTTGCAGATTCATGATTTTGCAGAGGATGGGCGGCCATTATCTTTTTTCGCAGGGAGCGAGTATCCCCATGATTCCCATTACGGTGTTATTAATTCCAGGGATTATGAAATTCTCTTAAGGTCGGGACTGACTGAAAAAGGACTTCATTATCTTCCAAATGCTGTTGTTCCGCTTAATTGCAATGGTAAGGATTCCGGGAATAATATTCTCTATCCGGTCAGGGGGATACGGAGGAAAAATATAGGGGAAGCAATTCTTTTATCTCTTTTTTTTAAAAATAATGAGACTTTGTCTATTACTCTTCCTCCCAACAGTCAACCTGATATTGACAGTTTCATGGGGTGGAAAAAATTTATATCTTCAAACAGGCTGAAAGTCAATTTTGATGCAGGTCTTAAAAATGATTTTAATGAACTTGTCAGTAACTCAAAATCTCTTATCACCACGAGTATAACAGAAGGGTTTGGCTTTACCTTTTTGGAGCCATGGACCGCAAATAAATTTTTGTGGGGAAGAAGACTTGATGAAATATGTGATGGTTTTGAAAAAAATGGGGTGAGCCTGGACCACCTTTATTCTAATATACTTCTCCCTTTTAAATGGATAGGGAGGGATGCTTTTTATAAGAGATGGAAAGCATGCTGGATGAAAAATTGTACAATATTTGGATTTGATGAGGGTCGAAAAAATACTGAACAGTTTTTTAATGAAATAATAATTGATGACCATATTGATTTTGGGATTCTTGACGAGCAGTTTCAGAAAAAAGTTATTTTAAAAGTAATGTCTGAGCGAAAAAGTGCAGATGAGCTCATTGCAAAAAATCCTCATATTCTTCCTCCGGCCGAATTATCCGATAAAAAAAATTTGATAAAAAAAAATATGGCGGCTGTGGAGAAAAAATATAATCAGACAATCTATAAAAAAAGACTCCTTAAAACTTATTTGAAAATTATTGAGAATCCTGTCATCCAAACTATTGATAAGAAAATTTTAGCTTCAAATTTTTTAAATCCAAAGCAGTTCAGTCTTCTCAAATGGGGTGGTTATGTTGAATAAAATGGAGATATTTAAATATATAATTCCTTTTTCTCCGATTCCCACATCCCTTGGGAGGCGGGGTGAACCCTGCAAAAAGATTAGAGCCATTCTCTTTGACCTTTACGGCACGCTTTTTATCAGTGAAGCAGGGGATATTGGATTTGCCGGGGATAAATCGCAAAAATTATTAAAGGTGGCGGAGCTGCTGGAGGAATTAGGGATAAAAAAAAGCCCTGAAAAAATTTTGCAGCATCTGTCTGAAAAAATTCACACCACCCACGCTCAATTTAAAAAAAAAGGTGTTGATTTTCCTGAGGTGAAGATAGATTTGCTCTGGATGGATGTTTTAAATATCCGCGACTTAAAAACAGCAAGAAAATTTGCCGCCTGTTATGAACTTATTGTAAATCAGGTATATCCCATGCCCCGTGCTGAAGAACTTCTTTTAGCATGCAAAGGCTCAGGCATATCAACCGGAATAATCTCGAATGCCCAGTTTTATACTCCCTGGCTTTTTAACTGGTTTTTTAATTCAGACCCTGAAGAGATGGGGTTTTCCCCTGAGCTGATCTTTTATTCATACATATACGGATATGGAAAGCCGTCAATGTTTATGTTTAACAGGGCTGTTGAAAAACTTGGGGAAATGAAAATTTTACCGGGATCTGTGCTCTATCTTGGAAATGATATGTTAAAAGATATTTTCCCTGCAAAAAAAGCAGGGTTTCAAACAGCTCTTTTTGCGGGGGATAAAAGATCTTTACGATTAAGGGAAGAGAATCAGGAGTGCCGGAACATTACCCCTGATATGATTATTACGGATCTGGCTCAGCTTAAAGATTTTATATGAAATGATTGTGTAACTATTCAGCCAATATCTACAACAATACACTGAATCAGTGTAGCTGAGTAGTTACATGCTTGTATTTTAATTCTTTTTTTTCTTTTTACTTTTTTTAAATCGACCGGTTTCCGTTTTTTTATTTTCGGCATATTGAACCCGAATATCCCGGCCATCAATTTTTGCACCTTTCATCGCTTTTAACACTTTAGCTGCAACACTTGTTTCAACTTCAAAAAAAGAAAATTCCCGCATGATTTCTATTGGGCCGATCTTTTCAGCACTAATTCCAGATCTGCTGCATAAAGTTCTTATTACAGTCCCTTTTTTTAAATTGTCCATGGAACCTGCATTTAAAAAAAAACGTTTCGCTTTTCCATGGGCTAAATTTTTTTGTTGTCGATTTTTTTTTGCAGGGAGGTTAGACCCTTCCTTTTTACTAAAGGATACATTTATATCTTTGGAATCTTTATAATAATCAAGGAAGCGATTAAATTCAATTGAAACAAATTTTTGAATGAGCTCCTCTTTTGTAAGATCGCTTAATGCATTGTAGGCCGGTAACAGGAAACGCCCGATTTCTTTTTGATCAACTTTGGCTTTTACTATTTGACTGATCATGGAATAGAGTTGTTTTTCACAAATTACACACCCTTCTGGAACTTTTGTATAATTAAATTTAACCCCGGCTTTTTTTTCCACAAACTGAAGTTTCCTTTTTTCCCGGGAATTGATTATAACTATGGATGTCCCTGATTTACCAGCTCTTGCGGTTCTGCCGCTCCTGTGAGTATAGTTTTCCGCCTCATCCGGAAGTTTGTAATTAATTACATGGGTTATATCCTGAATATCTATCCCGCGGGCAGCAACATCTGTTGCAATAAGAATCTGAATAGATTTTGCTTTAAATCTACTCATCACTTTATCCCGTATTGCCTGGGAAAGGTCACCATGGAGGGCTTCAGCATTATAGCTGTCTTTGATCAATTTTTCGGCTATCTCCTGTGTCTCTTTTCGTGTGCGGCAAAAGACAAGGCCATAAATATCCGGGTAATAATCAATAATCCGTTTTAATGCCTGATACCTGTCTTGTTCTTTAACAATATAATTCATATGCAAAATCTTGTCAGCACCGCTGTTTTTTTTCCTCACAGTTATCTCAACCGGATTTTTCATATATTTTTTTGCAATTTTAGCAACTTCACGGGGCATTGTTGCAGAAAAGAGCCAGGTTCTTTTTTGAGATGGTGTGTTTTCAAGAATGGCATCTATATCTTCCTGAAACCCCATATTAAGCATTTCATCCGCTTCATCAAGAACCAGATATGCTACCCTGGAAAGTTTTGCTATTTTTCTATTAATAAGATCAAGCAATCTCCCTGGTGTTGCCACAATAATCTGAGCCCCTTTTTTGAGCTGATTTCTCTGATTTTCAATACTGGCGCCCCCATAAACAGCAGCAACCCTTGCGCCTTTTACATATTTACATAATTTTTTAATATCCTCGGAAATCTGCAAACAGAGCTCCCTGGTGGGGCAAATCACCATTCCCTGGGGATATGTAAGGTCAAAGTCAATTAACTGGATCATGGGTAAAGCAAAAGCTGCTGTTTTCCCTGTTCCTGTTTGGGCAAGCCCCACAAGGTCCCTCCCTCCACCAATAATTTCCGGAATTGCATCTGTCTGGATCGGTGTTGGTTCTACAAACCCGAGGTCAGTAACCGCCTTCAATAACTCGTCTATTAAATCAAAATTTTCAAAACTCATTTTTTTCTTAATCTCTTATTTTTATTTTTTTTTAAATCTTTTTAATAATTTCAACTTTTGGCTATATAAAACAGACGAATATAACATGAATTAAACGGTAAGGCAAGCATTATATGCCCAAAACCACGGTAAATTTCTTTTAACTTCCAAGAACACTATTATCTTCAAATTAGAAGCTATTATCTAAAAGCTCAAATTATCCACAAGAGTTGTTGAACTGTCTCTGCCAGATAAAAGCACAGATGTCTTTTGATTTTGATCTATTTTCACATGTAAAGGAACGGATCTGTGCACAGCATCACTTGCATACGTTGCAGGGGAAGAATTTATCGAAAGTAATTGTCAAAACGTAATTGAAAAGGTGAAGAAACAAGCAGGGGCGGATTCCATATCCGCAGGGCAGAAATAGATTCTGCCCCTGCAATGACAGAAAGGGATTCTGCACCTGCCCCAGTCGAAATCAAAACGCAGATTGCAGGGATATTAAAAAATCTGTTCCAATCTGCGATCTGTAAAATTCTTTGTAACTATTCAGCTACACTGATTCAATGTTTTAATCAGATTATACCTGTTATTGTAGATATTGGCTGAATAATTACAGTTCTTTTAATATCTGTACTGTTTGGGTTTATATGGGCCTTCCGCCGATACTCCCAGATAATCAGCCTGTTCTTGTGTGAGTTTCGAGAGTTTCACACCGAGTCTGTCAAGATGCAGCCTTGCCACCTCTTCATCAATGGCTTTGGGAAGTGTGTAAACTTTATTTTCATGTTTTTTTGTTGCAAGTTCTATTTGGGCAAGGGTCTGGTTTGTGAAGCTGCTGCTCATTACAAAACTTGGGTGCCCGGTTGCACAGCCTAGGTTGACCAGCCTTCCTTCGGCAAGGATGATCAGGGATTTTCCTGATTTGCCTGTCCATTTATCCACCTGAGGCTTAATAGATTCCTTTTCAAAATCAGGATTGTCAGTAAGATAACTCATCTCGATTTCATTATCAAAATGGCCAATGTTGCATATTATAGCTTCATTTTTCATGTTTTGCATATGTTTGCCGGTGATTACATGGTAGCATCCGGTGGCTGTGACAAAAATATCTCCCATGGAAGCTGCATCCTCCATTAAAACTACTTGAAACCCTTCCAGGGAGGCCTGAAGTGCGCATATTGGATCGATTTCTGTAATGAGTACACGGGCACCAAATCCTTTTAAAGACTGGGCACATCCTTTTCCCACATCACCATAGCCGCAGACCACAGCTGTTTTTCCTGCGATCATAATATCTGTGGCCCGTTTTATTCCGTCAGCAAGGGATTCTCTGCATCCGTAAAGGTTGTCGAATTTTGATTTTGTGACTGAATCATTAACATTAAAAGCAGGGAAAAGAAGTTCATTATTTTTGGCCAGGTGATAAAGTCTGTGAACACCTGTGGTTGTCTCTTCAGAAACGCCCAGTATTTTTGATGCAATTTGAGTCCAGCGTTGGGGCTCTGTGTTATGACTGACTTTAAGACGATCCATCAGGCATTTCATGTCAAGGGAGGCATATTCTTTGTCGAGAAGGGAGGGATCTTTTTCAACAAGTGCGCCCTGATGTACATACAGGGTTGCGTCTCCTCCGTCATCCACAATAAGGTCAGGGCCTGACCCGTCAGGCCAGATAAGTGCCTGTTCTGTGCACCACCAGAATTCTTCCAGAGTTTCACCTTTCCATGCAAAAACAGCAGAAGATCCTCTTTTTGCAATTGCGGCGGCAGCATGATCCTGGGTTGAAAAAATATTACATGAAGCCCACCTCAGATCTGCGCCGAGTTCCTTGAGGGTTTCGATGAGCATGGCGGTCTGAATGGTCATGTGGAGACTTCCCATGATTTTCATACCTTTTAAAGGTTTTTTTTGGCCGTATTTCGTTCGGACAGCCATGAGGCCCGGCATCTCGTTTTCCGACAGGCGCATCTCTTTTTCTCCGAGATCTGCAAGTGAAATATCGGCGATTTTATATGGTAATGATGAATCCAGTTTTAAGAAGGACATTGTTGATTTCTCCTTTTTACGCAGCTTTTGGTATCTTAGGCTCGTGAATTTATTTCATCCCCAATCCTTACCAGTTTACTTTTTTTAAAAAAAATTACAATCCCGCTTTTTCCCTGATCAGTTCTGCTTTATCGGTTTTTTCCCATGTAAAGTCAGGGTCGTTTCGGCCAAAATGTCCATAAGCTGAGGTCTTTTTATATATTGGCCGCAAAAGATCCAGGTTTTCTATTATTGCTGTGGGTCTCAGGTCAAAAACCTGGGTAATTATTTTTTTAACCTGATTTTTGGAAATAACGCCTGTATTCATTAAATCTACCATTATGGAGACAGGTTCTGCAACTCCTATGGCGTAAGCGATCTGAACCTCACATTTTTTTGCAAGGCCGGCTGCAACAATATTTTTTGCAATATACCTTCCCATGTAGGATGCGCTTCTGTCTACTTTGGAAGGATCTTTCCCTGAGAAACATCCCCCACCGTGACTTCCCTGGCCTCCGTAGGTATCTACAATAATCTTACGCCCGGTCAGGCCGCAATCGCCCATGGGCCCTCCGATTACAAACTTGCCAGTGGGGTTGATAAGAAAACGTGTATCAGGGGTCACCATATCAATGGGGAGTACTTTTTTTATAACTTCTTCAATTACAGCCTCTTTTATCTGATTGTAGGAAATATCAGGGGTATGCTGGGTCGATATTACAACGGTGTCGATATATTTTGGAACACTCTCTTCATATTTTATGGTTACCTGGGATTTTCCATCGGGTCTTAAAAAATCAATGATATTATCTTTTCTTGCTTTTGCGAGCCTTTTTGTCAGTCTGTGGGCTAATAATATGGGCATGGGCATTAATTCAGGGGTTTCGTCTGAAGCATACCCAAACATAATCCCCTGATCTCCGGCACCTTGTTCTTTATAGAGCCCTTCTCCTGCATTTACACCCTGGGCAATGTCGGGGGACTGATGGTCGATGCTGGTGATTACAGAGCATGTTTGCCAGTCAAAACCCATGTCAGAAGAATTATAGCCGATATCTTTTATTGTGTCTCTTACGATCTGAGGCATGTCAACATAGCAGTTGGTGGTTATCTCACCTGCAATAAATGCTATCCCCGTGGTCACAAGGGTCTCGCAGGCAACCCGGCAAGCTTTATCCTGTACGATAATTGCGTCTAATATGGAATCTGAGATGGCATCTGCTACTTTGTCAGGGTGCCCTTCGGTAACTGATTCAGATGTGAAAAGGAAATTTTGTCGGCTCATCGGTTTTCTCCTGCATGGTTTATATGTTTATATCTGTTGTCTCGAAGATTTAAGTGAATTGGAGTTAAAGTCAGGATTGGGGATGAAATAAATTACCCATAATTGCGCCGGACTTGTGGTCGTCTTCAAGGCGCATCAATGGTTGCATACTCGGAGTCTGTGGCCATTGATGCAACACGGAAGACGGGCACAAGAACAAGTAATTCTGGGTAATTAATAAAATTCACAATCCTTATGGAGATAGAAGCATATTGTCTATAAGGCGTGTTTTGCCGACTTTAACAGCCATTGCCATTAAAACAGGCTTTTTTATATTCTGGACATCCTCAAGGGTTTCCGGGTCGCATATTGATATGTAATCTATCTCTGTATCCCCATGAAATTTTACAATATCCCTGGCCTTTTTGGTGATTATATTTGAGTCTGTAACACCGTTTTTTATAAGCTGTTTTGCATTATTTAACGATTCAAAAAGAGAGAGAGCCGCCGGCCGTTTTTCGGGGGAGAGACAGGTATTTCTTGAACTCATGGCAAGGCCGTCTGCTTCCCTGATGATTGGCGCTCCTATTACCTTTACAGTCATATGAAGATCGGAAACCATCTGCTTGATAACAGCTAATTGTTGAAAATCTTTTTGGCCGAATATAGCAATGTCAGGTTTTACAATATTAAAAAGTTTTGTGACAATGGTGGCCACACCTTTAAAATGAACCGGCCTGGATAGTCCGCATAGGTGGTTGGGCAGTTTTTCCAGGGCTATATAAGTTTGAAAATTTTCAGGGTATAATTCCGGAGCATCCGGTTTGAATATAACATCTACCCCCTTTTTTTTGCAAAGGTCCATATCCCTGTTGAAATCTTTTGGATACGCTTCCAGGTCTTCTCCCTGGCCAAATTGAGTGGGGTTTACAAAAATACTTACCACAAGGTGATCTGCATGTCTGGAGCCCTCTTGCATTAAAGAGAGGTGACCCTCGTGGAGGAAGCCCATGGTTGGAATAAGTGCAATTGATTTACCCTGATGAATCATAAGGTCGGAGTGTTCTTGCATCTTTTTTACGGTAGTTATAATTTTAACAGGTTGCATGGTTCTTGTTCCATTTTAGTATGAGAATTCAGTTCCACAAGTGTTGCGCCCCAGCCGCCAGATCCAGGGGGAGCTCCCTGGAATGATTTTACCATGGGATTTAGCTTTAAAAGGGAAAGTACACGGTTTTTTAAAATTCCGCGACCTTTCCCATGGATGATTTTTATGGAAAATATACCGACATCAAGACAAGCTCTGAAATAGTCGGAGAGCAGCTCAGGCACTTCTTTTGGGTTGAAAGTATGCAGATCCAGAACATCTGTGATGGGAAGTTTCACCGTAATACTTTCGGTTTCTTTATAAAGTTGAGAAGAGATAATCCCTTTTTCTCCCTGTTTTTGAGCTAAATGTACTATTTACGATTTTTATTTATTTTCCCTTGATATGTTTTGTATAAAAATATAAATAAAAAGATTCAAGTTATTTTTTTTATTTAATCATTTTGATAAAAATAAGCATGGAACCAATATTAATCAAGCTGCTTTTGCTGATTCCCATGGCTTATCTTCTGGGATCTATCCCATCCGGTTATGTTTTAGTGAGGATATTCGCCAGCTTTGACGTGAGAGAAAAGGGGAGTAAAAACATAGGTGCCACCAATGTTACGCGGGTTGCAGGACCTGGGCTGGGTTTACTGACCCTTGGATGTGATTTTTTTAAAGGAGCGTTTCCTGTATATCTGGCTCTTTTAATGGAACACCCGTCTCCTGCGCGGACTGGAATTTTCGTTTCCCTGGTAGCTTTTTCTTCTTTTATGGGGCATCTTTATCCTGTTTTTACAGGCTTTAAAGGGGGTGGAAAAGGTGTCGCGACCACGGCTGGATGTTTTTTCATACTTGCCCCTGCTGCCTGTGGCGCTTCGTTTTTAATTTTTGTCATTCTTCTCTTTATATGTAAACGTGTTTCTGTGGCTTCCATGGGAGGGGCTGTAATACTCCCTTTCTTTGTTTGGATAAAATCCGGGGAGACAGTTGTCTCGATCTGTGCCCTGGTGATGTCTGTATTTATTGTCATACGCCATAAAGATAATCTTAAACGTCTTTTGTCGAATCGGGAACCTGTGATATGGAAGAAAAAATAAATCGCTGAATAGACCTTAGGTCTATATGAATCTGTTTTTGTATTTTTTTCCAGTAGTGTCCAGTTAGGAAATTGCAAGAAACAAATAAACTTCCATCTCGCAAGCTTCTGGCCGGGTACTACTGATATTTTTCAAAATAAAGGAGGCTTTAAAAAATGGGCGCGATCAATGATGATTTAAAAAAAGCTATAGCCGAAATTCAACCATCTTTTGTTGCAACTGCTGACCAGGAAGGAAAACCGAATGTCTCAATAAAAGGTTCCCTTACTGTTTTGGATGATGATCACCTGGTTTTTGCAGAACTCAAATCTCCCCAGACCATTGATAATTTAAAGGTAAATCCCAGTTTATCAATCATTGCACTGAATCCCGAGACCAGAAAAGGGTGGCGTGTATGGGGCAAGGCAGTTGAATTTATGACCTCAGGTGATGTTTTTGACAAGTTTACCGAAAAATATAAAGCAATGGGCAAGGTAAATTGTGCTGTTAAAATACTTGTGGAAAAAGGGATGGCGTTTTAGTGTTTTAAGGTATTGTGGTGTTTTTTTAATTTAGTTTATTCGTAACTATTCAGCCAGTATCTGTTGCAATACACTGAATCAGTGTAGCTGAGTAGTTACGTTTATACTTTCTAATGCTGCCTGGGTTTATAAAAAATCGTAACTCCGGTGAAAAGCGGAGTCCAGCCCCCTGTAACTGACAGGGAGGGCTGGAGCCCGGCATTCGCCTGAATTATAAAAAATAGACAGGTAAAGTGTAAGCCACGGATGCTTAAAATTCCCACTTCACCCCGACACCCCATGAAGAATTGGCTTTATGGTCAAAAACGTCTCCGAAATGACCATACCCGCTACCTATGGTCATTTTGTTATTGATTATATAACCTATTGATAAAGCCCACCAGTCATCCTCTCCTTTAAACAGCCCCGGCGCATCATCAAACTGATCAGGTTTTTGTCGATATTCAGCTCCTGCAACAAAATTTTTTGTTAACAAGATACCCACGCTCCCTTCGACGACAATACGTCTTTTATCTGTGAAGCCTAATAATCCAAGTTGTGCTCCCTTTGTAGATCTAACCCCAAGGGTGATGAAAACTATTTTGGGAAGGGAGGTGATTGTTTTTGATGTATAAACAGTAAAATCCCACCCATCATTATCTTTTAGGTGGAGCGATTCCAGTGTACCACCCAGGTCATCATTTATATCACTGATTTCTGAATTGTATTTATAGTGGACACCAAGGGTCATCGTGGGAATCCATGATTTATCAAAATCGCCCTCCTTAATGAGGGCGAGTCTTCCATTAAAATTATGCAGAATCGTATTGTGATCCCTGATCTTAATTCCTGTAACCTGTTCTATTCTTTGGGGCAAACCTCCAAAGTGGGCACGGATGGCGGAATATCCAAGTTCAACACAATTTCCAAGGGTTTGGGTTGCGGAAAAAAGGTCAATATATTTTTCGTGGCCCAGATTAACATACATTGCTCCTATGCCGGGTTTTCCCATAATTTTTCCATCGGTTGCAGGATTAGCAAAATAGGCTGAATGGGTAATCCATAATCCCCCAACACCTTCGGCTGCATGCATGGGAAGGGGAAGACTCCCCGGGTTTGCTGCAAATACTCCAGGGCTTACTATGAAAAACAAAAAGGACGTGAATACTACTATGACAGGTATATTTGAACTCCGTGTATTAAAATTTAGCATTATTATTTCCCCATTCCGGTGAGAGAGAGTCTGTTGTCCACAAGTTTCGGGATATTTTTACGGGGCCAGACAGGTAGATTCGTTTTTATGTGATTATCTGTAATAACAGTTTCAATTCGCGTTTTTGTATAAATCCGGGTTCTGGATTAGTCTTTTTTCGCCAGACTTTAAGCTTTTTCCAGGGGCCATGGATGTATCCTTCACAGATTATCATGTCTGCCTCTTTAAACAAGGGGG
>DAOWMW010000019.1 GCA_030642865.1 Desulfobacteraceae bacterium | reverse complement strand
TTTCTTAGAATTTCTTAGTGCAGCGTAGCCAAAAAATTGCGATTGTTTGAGCGAGGCACGAGCGAGTTTCGCAATTTTGGCGAAGCAAACTTAGAAATTCAAGAAATTTATTCTTTAATAGCGGAAAAAACAATTAAACTTTCCATATTGTCTTTTTTGCAATTTCCTAACCGGACATCACTGAGTTTTTCAATGCTTTAATCAAATTATACCTGTTGTTGCAGATTTTGGCTGAATAGTTACCATTGTTACTATATAATAATAAAATCAATTTGTATTGATGTCTAAATAAAAAAGACCTATAAAGAGAATTAGACTCTCGAGGACTTTTTTGAAAAATTGAAAAAGTCTGGTTGTTTTTTTCTGATTAATTTTTTTTTGTACTGAGGTATAAAATGAGTATTAAAACAAATAAGCTCAAACTTCTGATTTTAATTATTTTTTCTCTATTTCTGTTTTTTGCTGGTTGCAGCAAAAAAGATATCGCTGAATCTGATAAAAATATTGAGAAAACTGATACCGAAGCCATCCTGGTTGAAACAGTTCAACCCGTAATGCAAAAAGTGGTACATCAAATTCGGGCTGTGGGATCTTTTTTACCCAACGATGAAGTCGCCATAGCTCCGGAAATAGAAGGTAAGATAGAAAAAATCCTGGTTGATGAGGGAGATGTCATCCATATTGGCCAGCTTTTACTGCAAATAGAGGATAAAAGGCATAAATTATCCGTGAACGAAGCCGAAGCAAGGATTCGGACAAATAAAGCCAGCCTGGCCTACCTGGAAACTACTTTGAAACGGAATGAAGCGCTTTGGAAAAAACAGGTTCTTTCTGATCAGGATTACGATGAAACCCTTTCCCGGGTAATTATGACCAGGGCCCGGGCAGACAGCCTCCAGGCTGCTCTGGACTGGGCTCGCAAAAACCTGGAAGATACAAAAGTATATTCTCCCATGGAAGGTGTTATTATAGAAAAAACCGTTTCCACAGGAGAGTATGTCCATGTGGGTGACACATTACTCAAAGTTGTAAAAATTAATCCCCTTAAACTCCACTTCACTCTGCCTGAAACTTATACAGGGATGGTTTGTTTGGGGCAACAGGTAAAAGCACGGGTAAAGTCTTACCCTGATGAGGATTTTTTTGGAAAAATATGTTTTATAAATCCTCACATTGATCCTGTTACCAGAGCTGTTAATATTAAGGCATACTTTGATAACATGGACAACCGCTTGAATCCTGGCTTTTTTGCCGATGTTTTTATATTTAAAAATATCAATGAAAAAGCCCTGGTGATACCTGGTGAAGGTGTTATTCACAGGGAAGGCAAGCATATAGCATATATTATGAAAAACGGAGTTGCAAAAAGGCAGAAACTTCAGATTGGTGAATACCAGCAGGGGTGTATAGAGATTCTTTCAGGCATCAGACCGGATGATCTGGTTATTACCAGCGGCAACCGAAGTGTACAAGATGGTTCCATCGTTAAATTGCGAATCCCCCACATAGAACGGAGAAATCAATAACCCATGTATCTTACTGATTTATGTATAAAACGCCCCGTTCTCACTATTATATTGTCATCTGTTTTTATTATATTTGGTATTATAGGCTACCAGAGGATACCACTTGATGAATATCCCTATATAGAATTTCCCTATGTCACAGTAACAACTTTTCTTTCCGGGGCAAGTCCGGAAGTTATTGATATGGATGTTACAGATGTTCTGGAAGAAGAGTTTAATTCCATTCAGGGTATAAAGCATATTACATCCGTCAGTATGATGAACAAATCAGTTATAACACTGGAATTTTACCTGGATAAGGATATTAATATAGCTGCAACAGATGTACAAAATAAAATCGGGATGGCCATGAAAAAGCTTCCCAAAGATGTTGACAGGCCGATAGTAGATAAGTTGAGCACTGAATCGATCGCCACAATCTGGTTTACGCTTCAATCTAAAACCCGTTCTTTTAATGAAATATGCCTGTTTGCTGATCAGGTATTAAGGAGAAGGCTCGAGACCGTAAGCGGCGTAGGAAAGGTGAATCTTTACGGCTTCAGGGACAGGGAAATACAATTATGGCTGGATCGGGAAAAACTGAACTCTTATCATATTCCTCCTCAAAAAGTTGTTCAGGCTTTAAAAGATCAGCATATTGAAATACCAGGTGGTTTTTTAAAAACAGGACCCACGGAAATTATTGTAAAAACAATGGGTGAATTCAAGAGTGTTGAAGCATTTAACGACCTTATAATTGCTCATAAAAATGGGGTTGCCATTAAACTTAAGGATATAGGTTATGCAGAAGACGGAATGGAAGAAGAGCGCTCTTTTTTGCGTTATAATAAACAGCATGCAGTGGGAATACAGATATTAAAGCAGATGGGCTCCAATGTGGTTGAAGTGGCAGAAAGGCTGAAAAAGAAAATAAAAGAGCTGGAACCTCTTATACCTGAAGGGATGGAATATACTGTTAGCTGGGACAGATCCAGATTTATACGGAATACCATTGAAGGGGTGCAGGTTGATCTTTTGGTTGGAGTGATACTTACAATTGTTATTCTATACATATTTTTATTAAATTTTAGATCCACTTTAATTGTTAATCTGGCGATTCCCACTTCAATTATCGGAACGTTTGCTGCGATGTATTTTTTGGGCTTTACAGCAAATAACATGACCATGATTGCCTTATCTGTGGCAATAGGACTGGTTGTTGACGACGCTATCATTATTCTGGAAAATATTTACCGCCATATGGAAGAGGGGATGGAGCCCATGGAAGCAGCCTCTTCAGGGACCAGTGAAATAGCATTTGCGACTATTATAGCCAGCTTGAGCATCTGTGTTGTTTTTATACCTGTTGCATTTATAAAAGGTATTATGGGGCGTTTTCTTTATCCCTTTGGTCTCACCATTGTTTCAGCGATAATGATTTCCCTGTTTGTAGCCCTTACACTCACACCCATGCTCTGCTCAAGAATTTTAAAGTTTAAAAACAGTGAAGAGAATAAAAAGAAAAATTTGTTTCACCAGTCTGTTGAGTCAATTTTAAATCATATAACCAGGGTTTACAGGGTAATGCTTGGTTTTGCCTTACGCCATCGGGCTTTTATGCTTTTATGTGCAGCCGGTATTTTTACCGCCACTTATTTCTTGGGACTGGGACTGAAAAAAGAATTTTTGCCCATGGAAGACAGGGGACTTTATATGATAAGCATGCGAACCCCTGTGGGGTCAAGTATCAAGTATACAAAACAGTTTATTGAACGATTGGAAGATATAACTGCGCAGGAGCCGGAAAACACCATGATAACCAGTATGGTTGGTGCAATGCCCACTGATGACAGTAATAATGTCTGGTTTTTTGTTGTAATGGAGGACTTTGACAAGAGGACAAGGAGCCAGAAAGAGGTCATGGCCATGGTACAAAAAAACTCCAGTTCCATTCCTGGTGTTGTTATATCAGTGGAAGATTTTTCAGCTATTGGCCGTATTTCCCGTAATACAGACGTTGATGGTATTATAAAGGGGCCTGATATGAATAAACTGGTAAAGTATGCAGATGATATTAAAACTCAATATGCAAAAATTCCGGGAATTGTTGGAGTGGACTACGATCTTGAACTGGGAAAACCGGAAATCAGAATCTATATTGACAGGGATAAGGCTGCCGACGTGGGGGTTGATATATCGACTATAGCTAAAACCCTGTGGATATTGATTGATGGGTATACAGATGAGTCGGTAAAATATGAAGATGAAGGTGAAAGATACAATATTCGGGTACGTTTAATGGAAAAATACCGCACCAGGCCTGAGGATCTAATGAATATACTGGTTCCTGCAAAAAACGGTAACCTGATAGATCTCAGAAATCTTGTACATATTGAAAGTGGAGTGAGCCCCCAGACCATAAGACGTTTTGACCGTCAGCACGCAATTCATATTTTTGCCAATGCCCGGGGCGGTGACAAGACTGCCGGAGACGCAATAGATGCCCTCAGGGAAATTGCAAAACAGGTATTGCCCAAAGAAGGGGGATATGAACTGAGTTTTGGTGGAACAAGTGAAGATATGATTGAAATGTTCAATGCATTAACATTTGCTTTTATTCTTGCCATAGTCGTGGTCTATATGCTGCTGGCAGCTCAATTTGAAAGCTTTATCCATCCATTTACCATATTGCTCGCTTTGCCCATGGCTCTTTTTGGTGCTTTTGGCGCTCTTTTGATCACAGGGAAAACTCTGAATCTTTTCAGCCTGTTAGGTATGATTATTCTCATAGGGCTTGTAACAAAAAATGCTATTTTACTGGTGGATTATATCAATACTTTGAGAAAACGGGGGCTTTCACGCACCAGGGCCATACTGGAGGCTGGTCCAGTCAGGCTTAGACCGGTGCTGATGACTGCCTTGTCTACATTTTTCGGCATGCTCCCCATTGCCCTGGAGTTAAGTGAAGGAGGAGAGGCAAGATCCCCCATGGCTATTGCAGTGGGCAGCGGCATGATTACCTCCACTATTCTTACCCTGTTGATGATTCCTGTAATTTATTCCCTGCTGGATGACCTGGTCATTTTTGCTAAAAAAATTTTTAGACGTAAGGAACACATAGCATGATCAACTTAAAATATAAGTAAAATATAAAGTAAGGAGATAAATTGGTTACTTTAAGAGAAAAATTTCAGGAAATTAAAACAAAGGAAGATGTACGTAAATTAGGTGGCGGGGAAAAAGAGATAGAAAAAGTCCACCAGGAGGGTAAGCTCACATCAAGAAAAAGGATTCAAAGGCTGTTTGATCCCGGCAGCTTTGAGGAGATTGATATTTGGACAGAGCCCATGACAATCGATTTTGATCTTGAGGAGGGAGTAAAAGATATTGACAGCGTAATTGCAGGATCAGGTAAAGTAAACGGTCGGCATGTTTATGTATGGGCGCACAATAATACTCTTTTAAACGGCGCTTTGGAGGAGATAGGGATAAGAAAAATAGTCACTGTAATAGAAAGTGGACTCAGGGAAAGGGTTCCGGTTGTCGGAATTTACGATTCTTGCGGGATACGGCCCGAAAATGTGGTGAGTACCAATGGCTTTTTTACCATTGGAAGGATGATGCATTTTCAAACCGTTTCTTCAGGTGTAATCCCTCAGATTGCACTGGTAATGGGGCCATGTGCCGGAGCTTTGTCCCTTTCTGCGAATGTTTCTGATTTTGTCCTCATGGTTAACGGTACCGGCCAGATGCAAATGGCGCCGTATAAAGAGAAAGACCCTGGCAATGCAAAAATGCATTGGGAAAAAAGCGGGTGTTGTGATTTGATGCTCCAAGATGATGAAGAATGTATTGAAGCATGTAAAACCCTGTTGGGCTTTTTATCCTCTAATAATAAGAATAAACCCCCGGTAATTGATAATGACGATCCTGTGGATCGTGCAGATGAAGAACTGATGGATCTGGCGCCTGGGAATCCGAAAAGATATTTTGACATGCGCAAAATAATCCGAAAAGTTGTTGATAATAATGACTATTTAGAGATGAAGGAAGCCTATGCCAGGAATCTTACAACGGGATTTGCTCGATTTGATGGTAAGCCGGTGGGGATAATAGGAAATAATTCCATTCATCTGGCAGGATGTGAAACTACCAATAGTTCTGATAAACATGCCCGTTTCACCAGATTTTGCGATGCTTTTAATATTCCCCTGGTCTATTTTGCGGATTGTCCAGGGTTCCTGCCCAGTGCCAATGAAGAAAGAAGTGGTATTCTGCGGCATGGCTGCATGGTGATTCATTCCACAGCAGAAGCAACTGTTCCAAAGATCAGTCTCTATATCAGAAAGTGCTTTGGCGGAGCGCAACTGGCGATGCCCTGTAATATTACAAAAGCTGACCGGTATCTTGCATGGCCCATTGTCCAGCGGGCTGTGATGGGGGCAAAAGAGCTTACGACAATTGTTTTCAGGGGGGATATAAAAAGAGCAAAAACACCGGAAGAAGCAGCGCAAATTAGAGCAGATGGTATCAAAATCATGGAAGGAAGAATTGAAAAATTTTCCATAGCAAACAATCAGTTTATAATCGATCCGCGACAAACAAGAAAATCCATAATTGATGAGCTTGAATGTGTTGCCCATAAAGAGCAGGAAAGACCGTGGCGTAAGCATGAGAATATAAACCTGTAGATTCCTGTAAATTCTTTTTAACCATTTGGTTTGAGTATTTGGCACCGACACACAAGGAGAAAAAAATGACTGAGATTATGGATGAAATAAATAAATTAAATGAAAAAAAAAAGAAATATCTTCAAGGGGGCACCGAATCCAGCGTAGCAAAACAGCATAAGGCAGGGAAATTAACTGCGCGGGAAAGGGTGGAAAATTTTATTGATGCAGGTACGTTTAGGGAAGTAGGATTATGGGCTCAACCTGTAAAAACCGGTTTTAAGGATACTGACAGCAGGTTTTTTCCGGGGGATGCAGTTGTATCAGGCTTTGGCAAGGTGAATAACCGGCCGATATGCGTATATGCACATGATTTTACCCAGATGGGCGGAACACAGGCGGCCACACAGCATAGTAAGGTTACAAAAACAATAGATACAGCGGTACAAATGGGGGTTCCCTATGTTGGTATCGTGGATTGCGCCGGCATAAGGCTGCAGGATATGATGGGGGAGCCTCTGTTTCGTGGAAATGTTGGTGGTTACGGCATTGGTGGAAGCGGAAGTTTTATGTATTCGCCTCCCTGGGCTTCCGGTGTTGTTCCTCAGATTTCTCTCATGCTGGGTCCCCAGTTTGCGGGTTCATCCTATTCACCGATTATGGCTGATTTTTTGTTTATGCGCAGAAGCCCGGCTGTTTTCATGTCCCTTGTTTCACCTCCGGTTATCAAAGAAGTTACAGGGGAAGAGGTTACCTATGAAGATATCGGAAGTGTCACAGTTCATTCTGAAGTGAGCGGAATTATCGATGTTGTGGTTGATACTGACAAGGAGGCATTGGAAAAATGCCAGGAACTCCTCAGCTTTTTCCCACAAAACTGTAAAGAAGCTCCTCCGTTTGTGGATTCCGGTGATTCTCCAGACCGGAGGGAAGAGGCTCTCCTCGACCTGGCACCTGTAAAAACCGATCAGGTTTCTGATATGCACAAACTCATCAAGCTTATCATAGATGATCAGCACTTTTTTGAAATAAAAAAGTTTTATGCCAAAAATATTATAGTGGGCTTTGCTCGGCTTGGAGGTCATTCTGTTGGAATCGTTGCAAATAATCCGGCCCATTTAAATGGTATGATAGATGCCAACTCAGCTGATAAGGCGGCCAGGTTTGTTCGGTTTTGTAATTCCTTTAATATCCCCCTTGCTTTTTTTGTTGACAGCGCTGGCTTTGCATCCAGTCCCGAGGCTGAGTCACTGGGAATCGAGCGGCATATTGCCAAGCTTCCTTTTGCAATATGCGAAGCCACTGTGCCCAAGATGGTCATTTATACAGGTGATTGTTCCGGTGAAGCTGAATATGCCATGGGGTCGGAAGCTATGGGGTGTGATCTGGCTGTTGCATGGCCATCTGCCAGGGTGGGATTTATGCCTGCTGAAGAGGTTGTGGATCTGTTTTATCAAAAGGAAATAAAGAACGCAGACAACCCTGAAAAAATGCGTGAAGTAAAAGTAATGGAGTTTGATCAAAAATATAATTCCCTGGTTCACTCAGGGGCAAGACAATTAATCCAGGATATTATCGACCCAAGGGATACAAGACCGGTTCTGATCAATGCGCTTTCCTGTTTTTTCAATAAAAATGAGTTAAGACCCTGGAAAAAACACAGCAATATTCCTTTATAATAATGGGAGCAGGGGCGGGCTCTTATGATCGTCCAAAATGAAAATACAGGTAAATTCAAGACCGGTGATTTTTTTGGTTAACACTATCATAAGTGGAGAGATGTTAAATGGAAAAAGCAAAAGAAAATGATTTTACCCTGAGGCTGAAGGCTGAAATGGCTACAAAAGTCAAATCAATGAGAGCCCTGGGTAGACCAGAGGAACAAAAAAGAGTAGGCATGGGGGTCCCTTACCGGGAAGGAGTAAAACTTTGTATTGAAAGGGCCCGTCTCATAACCCAGGCATATAAAGAACACGAAGGTGAGCCAATAGTTACGGTGCGTGCCAGGGCACTTGAAAAATTTCTGGATAACATGACCATCTATATTGAGCCTGAAGACCGGATTGTGGGCAATTATGCCAGTGATTCTGAATCCTTGACAATGTATCCCGAACAGTATTGGAGCTGGGTAAACAAGGTAATCGACAAGCAGTACAAAATGCTGATACCAGAAGATGAAAAAAGAGAGGAACTCCATGATATTCTGCAATACTGGAAACCGAGAGCAGTGCATGGCATGGAACGGCATCAGCTTCCCGATCATATCCGGCCCTGGTGGTTTTATAATAACCACGGAGCATATTTATGGCTTCACGGAGCCCGCGCCGGACAGATGGTAAGCTGGGAAAAAGTTTACGGCATGGGGTTAAACGGGATAATAAAACAGGTCGAGGATAGGATTGATGAGTTGAATAACGATCCTGACATCTATTCTAAAGGGGATGAATATATACAGCAAAAGCGCTTTTTAGAAGCTGCCATAATAACCTTGAAAGCAGCCGTAAGATGGGGTGGAAGGTATGCTCAACTGGCCAGGGATATGGCAAAAAATGAAACTGACAAGAAAAAAAGGGAGCGGCTGGAGCAAATTGCAAAAAATTGCGACAATGTTCCGGCTAACCCTCCGAGAACTTTTGAAGAGGCTGTTCAGTGCTGGTGGTTTGTTTTTCTTATTACCCGGGTTTTTGATTTGCAGACAACCGGATGCGGAGATAGAGTAGATCAAATCTGGTATCCTTTTTACCAAAAAGATATAGACGAGCAAAGAACAACCAGAGCAGATGCCCAGACCCTGGTGGAGCTTTTATGGATCAAAATGAACACACTGGGCGATTTTACCGCGCCGATTCAGGGTGCTCAAATGGCCGGGGCATCAATGACCACACGTATTCTGGATATTGGAGGTCAAACCCGTGAGGGTGAGGATGCCACCAATGAGATGAGCTATATTATTTTAGACGCCACAAAGAGAATTGGTTTAACTAATCCGGCTATTGTACTCAGGCTCCATCGAAATTCACCGGATAAATTTTTAAGCGCTGTTACAGATGCGCTCAGGGTAAAGGCTGGTGTTTTTTCTCTTTTTAATGATGAATTTGAAATACCCTACCTCACAGCCATGGGAATACCCGTAGAAGACGCAAGAAATTATGCAATTGAGGGATGCATGCGCTGGAATATACCAGGCAAGCCCATGGCCCATCGAGCTTTGGGAGGATATCTTGTGGAGCCCAAGTGTCTGGAATATGCTTTGTACCAGGGCGTCGATAAACGGGATGATAAACAATGGGGTGCTGCTACGCCGGATCCCCTGACTTTTACCTCAATTGAAGACGTAATACAGGCCTTTCTAACTCAAATAAAGTTTTTTGCTGAAAAGCTGGTTCTGTTTCAGGCCATGACTGATAAAAATGAAAAAGAGCGTTTGCCTCAACCTTTCAACTCAGCCCTGCTTGAGGAATGCATTGAACGTGGTATGGATTGCCGTCATTATAAATGGTTCTCCAAGACCCTTACTCAGCCGGTGGGGCAGGTAACTGTATGGAATTCACTGATTGCCATGAAAAAGCTGATATTCGAAGATAAAAAAGTTACCATGGCACAGCTTATGGATGCTCTTAAAAATAACTGGGAAGGGGAAGAAAAAATGCGGCAGATGTTTTTAAACGCCCCCCATTTTGGCAATGACGATGATTATGCAGATCAGTTTGCAAGGGATGTAAATATAAGAACCGTAGAGGTTGAACAGAACTTTAAAAATATGGAAGGGGGATCTTTTCTGGTTGATGGAACCGGCGGCGCCACTTATTATTCCTATAGCGGGCTTACAGGCGCAACTCCTGACGGCAGGCTGGATGGAGGGTTATTTAATGACGGTACAATTTCACCGGCTATCGGCACAGACACAAAAGGGTATACAGCGGTGTTAAAATCAGTGGCCACAATTGATCCATTGCGCACTTTGAATCATCTCCTTAACCAGAAATTTATGCCGCAGTCACTGGAGGGTAACAGCAAGGAATTATTCATCTCTTATCTCAGGACATGGGTTAATCTCGGTATCCATCACATTCAGTTTAATGTAGTGGACAAAGATATTTTTATAGAAGCAAGGGAAAAACCGGAAGATTATCTTGATCTGGCTGTTAGAGTGGCAGGTTTCAGCGCTTACTATATCGACTTGAGCAGGGCACAGCAGGAGCAGATTATCGAACGGACTCCCCAAGCTGTTTAGGGCTGAACAAAAACTGCTTATAAACCCCTAGGGATCGCTCGAAAATAACTTAACATTTTAAGCGTCGATCCATCCTGCCTGACTGCGTTACGAAAACGTATAAATATCTTGATATTCCTACGTTTCCGCGCCTTGGCAGGCAGGCGCCTCAACACTTAAAATTGCCAATTTATTTTTGGGCGAACCCTTATCGTATGGATTTTAAGCTAAAAGCAAGCCAGGGGGATATATCATTCTTCGGGACACCATCCTATATGAATAGGCAGGCCAGCATCACTCCATGAAACTGATTTATGCTCCTGATAAACTGTTTTTCTTCCAGGAAATCCCCTGTATCCATTATATTTATCATTATAACTAGTGCCTTGAAATCCTCCACGACCGTTTTTACCATCGGGTTGATCAATTTCATATACTGCCGTAAAAAGACTGAAGTCGAACTCAGCA
>DAOWMW010000162.1 GCA_030642865.1 Desulfobacteraceae bacterium | reverse complement strand
TCAGTAAGTTCGCCAAGGGCATCTTCCACCCTGGCATTATCCCGTTCTTTTCTGAGTTTAATCATTCTTTCCCTGAGCCTTTCGTTAAGGTTTTTGTCAACCTTGAAATATTCTATATTGGGATTTTTTTCTTCCTTGTGGCAGTTAACTCCGACAACACGTCTTTCTCCTGAGATGAGCTGATCTTCCTGTGCACAGATCTCCACTTCTTTATGACTTACCAGCCATCCTGAATCCATAACCGCACCCCATCCGCCCTGATCTTCTATTTCATGGTAGAATTCCCAGGCTCTTTTTTCAACCTCGTTTGTCAGGCTTTCAACAAAGTAGGAACCGGCCAGGGGATCGACTGTATTTGTAATATTAGTCTCTTCCTGGATAATCTGCTGGGTTCTCACGGAAAGTATAGCGGATTCTTCTGTGGGATTACAGATTGCTTCATCGTAGGAGCATACATGAAGGGACTGAACACCACCTAATGCCGCAGCCAGCGACTGATAGGATGCGCGTATGGCATTATTCAGGGGTTGCTGATATGTGAGGGTGGAACCCGCTGTCTGTACATGGAACCTCAAAATTTTTGTTTTGGGATTTTTTGCCTTATATCTTTCTGTCATTAAATGGGTCCACATTCTTCTAACAGCTCTCATCTTTGCGATTTCTTCAAAAAAATCATTATGTGCAGACAGATGAAAAGCAAGACGGGGTACAAAATCATCGACTGTGAGCCCCCTGTCCCTTTTCAAAACTTCATCAATAATCAAGACTGCAGAAGAAAGGAGCCCACCTATCTCCTGGTACGCATTCACCCCTGCTTCTCTGTAATTATAGGAAGTAAAGCTGACGGGATTCCATTTGGGAACATTAAAGGCGCACCATTCAACCAGATCGGCACATAACCTGGTTAGCTGCTTAATAGGCACAGTGGTGGGGTCAAAACAGCCGCCAAGGGAGGTGGGGTCACCTTCTGTTGTTCCATTGATTTTTGCAAGGGGAATCCCTTTGGCTTGAGCCATGGCAAGGTACATTGCAGTATGGGGACAAGTGGTTGTCATAATAGGTATAACGGCTGTGGAAATTCTGTCTATGGGGAGTCCATCAAACATTATTTCAAGATCCTGCACGGACGATACATTAACTCCTCCAACCCCCAATTCCACGTCAGCGTCAGGGGAATCAGGGTCAAAGCCCATGAGGCTGGCATTGTCTGCGGCAATTGCAAACCCTGTGGAACCACTTTTAAACAGAAGCTTAAACCTTTTATTGGTTTCATAGGCTGAATTAAGGCCGCTGAACTGCCTGATTGTCCATAACCTTTTTCTGTACATGGAAGAATGTATTCCTCTGGTGTACGGTTCCTCACCTGGAAGACCAAGATCTTTGTTATAATCAAGATCTGCTATATCTTCAGGTGTATAAAGCCTTTTTACAGGTATTCCTGAATAGGTGGTAAATTCTTCTTTTCTTTCGCCTGATTTCGGTTTTTCTATTTTTTTTTCCATAATATTCTTCCATAAATAAAAGATGATTATACAGCTTGTCCGGCAATTAATTGTATAAAGTTAAACTTTTAAAATTGAAAAACCGGATAAAACATTAGGGGTAACAGGTTCTTTAAAAGTCTTCAACCGACAAATTACAGCTTCATGAATTTGCTTATTATCTGCCGCATTATTTCATTTGTCCCTGCAAATATTGACATGGAACGGACATCCAGCAAAGACTTGACTGCAATGCATGCTTCAGTGGTTCCAAAGTCTCCGTGGAGATCAATACATCTGTCGCAGACATCCCTTGCAAGTTCGGTCATTTTGTATTTTGCCATGGAGGTTTCAACCACTATGTTTGAGCCTGCCATATGCTCTTCTATGAGTTTGTCGAGAAAGAGCCTTTGCATTTTTATATCTGTGGCCATCTCAGCTATGGCAAACTGATTAACCTGGGTTTTGGGAATCACGTATTTTGAGGAAGGTTTTTTATAATGTTCTATGGTCTCTTCTAAAACATGTTCTGCAGTCCCTAACGCCATTATTGCAATTGAAAGTCGCTCCTGCTGGAGTTCCAGCATGAGCATTTTAAACCCTTCCCCTTTTTTACCAAGCATACTTGTCTTGGGAATGCGACAATCTGTAAAAATAAGTTCTCCTGTATCCTGAGTATGGAGTCCCATTTTATCGTATTTAACGCCCTTTGTAAAGCCGGGAGTCCCTTCCTCCACGAGATATAAAGATAATGCTTTATATGGATTTTCAATTTCGGGATCCCGGGCAGCCAGCACAACAACGCCGCAGCAGATACCACAGGAAATAAATATTTTTGTCCCGTTTATAATAACATCATCGCCATCTTCCACTGCAGTGGTGGTTATGGATGTAAGATCACTCCCTGCATCAGGTTCAGTCATGCCGACTGCTGCGATACATTCACCAGAGACACATTTGGGAAGGTATTTTTTTTTCTGTTCTTCGCTTCCAAAAACAGCAATATAAGGTGTAGTTATCCAGGAATGAAGAACCACACCACCGCCACAGGAAGAGTCTGCACGAAGAAGTTCTTCTGCAACAATAACATCATATAAGAGATCCCGGCCAGTCCCTCCATACTCAACAGGAATTGTTGCACATAAAAGTCCTGCTTCTCCCAGGCGGTACCAGACATCACGGGGGAAATCATGGGCAGCCTCCCACTCCTGTATATTGGGAATGATTTCTTTTTCCATGAACGCACGAGCCTTTTTACGAAATTCTATATGTTCTTTTGAATAATTTAATATTTTCAACTGTATATTCCTTTCAATATTTTTTATAATTAAAACCAGGGTTTGGTTGTCCGCTAAAGCGTATAATTTTTTTTGTGACAATTTTTTTGTTCATATAAGCAAAGAAATAATTAGTTTACAAAAATACATAAGTTACTAAACATTTGTCAACTAAAATTAACCGTACATATAGATTGTCAGGTAATTATTCGATTTTAAAGTTTGGTACAAGGCCAGGGGGAGAAAGGGGTTTATAATGCGCAGGCGATGGATAACGAAGGGAAATTATTTATGTGACGATCTATAAATGTGTGTCATCTAAATGGGTTGGACTATTTAGTCTTGTAAGATTCAGTGATGTCCAGCAGGGGCAGAATACATTTCTGCCTTTGTATCCTTTTTGCCGGATATGAACAGGGCGGAGTGGTATTATCTGTTTAAGACATCATGTACCAGTTTTACCATGGAGTCCATCGATTTTTCCGAGCTGTTCAGCATTATAACATAACGACCGATATCTTCCCTGCCGTTATCAATATACCCGACACGGGTGGAGATGCCGCTTAAGGTTCCGGTCTTATAATATTCATTTTTCGTGGTACGCATCAGCTTCCGGTATGGTTTAAATTCAAGCAAAATTTTATCCATATTTATCGCTGAAATTTTGTTTTCCCTTGATATACCTGATCCTTCGGCTATATTAATATTTTTGATCCCAAGGATGCGGTCGGCGTAATCAAGGAGAGCAAGCCTTCCTTTGCAAAGGGTGCCGGGGGATCCGAAAACATTCGCTCCCATTGTAATAAGTAATTGATTCGCGATGAAATTATTTGAATACTCAAGAAGCTTTGAGATAATTTCCTGGAGCGAAAATTTTGATTCATACTTTAATATGAGTTTCTCTTTTTTGTTAACCTCTCCTGTTTTGATATTACCGGTGATTTTCGCCCCATGATTTTTTAGAAAAAAGAGAAACATTTCACCAGCGTAAAGGGTATATTTTTTTTTATTATGGGAAAAGACTATTCTTCCGCTGGGATTAGAAGTCTCTCTGATTTTTTTTAAGGCACAGGGCAAAAGCGGTGTCTGTGGTTCAGCACTAATATAGGAGTTTTGGGAACATTTAAAATGAATAGTATTAAAATTTACGCACAGGGCTCCATTGGGGGCATCATAGGGTTGATCAGATAAATTTGTTCCTGGAATTTTAATTAAATGATCAAAATATGAATCATCCAGAATAATATTATTTATTATTGTCCCATTTTTTTTTAATTTAGCGCAAAGAGTTATAGCTATTTCTTCGACTATTTCAGAAATCAGGAGGGGATCTCCAAAACCCTTTATTTTCAGGTTTGAGTTGTTATCCATATAAAATTTGGTTTTAAACCTGAAATCAGGACCAAGGTGATGGATGCTGGCAAGAGCAGTCAGTACTTTCAGTGTGGAAGCAGGGACAAGTTTTTTTGAAGGATTTTTTGAAAAAAGAATTTTTCCATTTTTATCTGAAATAAGAAGGGCGTCTTCATCTGTAAGAAAACTGTTTAACTTGTGATCCCGGGAATAAACAATATGGGAAAAGCAG
>DAOWMW010000018.1 GCA_030642865.1 Desulfobacteraceae bacterium | reverse complement strand
TAAGGATCGTGAATTTTATTAATTACCCGTACTTGTTCTTGTGCCCGTTTTCCGTGTTGCATCAATGGCCAAAATTGCGTAGGGGCATCCCCTTGTGGGTGCCCAAATGCTCCGAGCATGCCAACCCTTGATGCGCCTTGAAGACGACCACAAGCCCGGCGCAATTATGGGTAATTTATTTCATCCCCAATTCTAAGCTTCCTTGAAGGTATTTTGTAAAACAGACAATTTTAAGAGTCACATCAGTTTATAATTAAAACGGGAAAGATATGAGATCTGAAAATGAAAAGAAATATCTTTTAAAAGCTGTGGATGCTTTTGAAAAAAATTTTTTTGTTTTATCCCCTGATTTTAAGATTCTGGCGGCCAAACATGAAATTACAAATAATGGAACCATTCTCACAGGAAAAATATGTCACAAGTTTTTTTTCAACAGGGAAACGCCATGTCCTTGCTGCCCCGTTATAACTATCATTAAAACATCCTTTCCTGCCTTGCACCATGAAAAACAAGGCATTATTGATCCGAATAAAATTGCCTGTATTTTTGCATATCCAGTTTTAGAAAATGGGGAGCTTGAATCGATAGTGGTAATGGACTTTGATCTGCCTACTTTGGGGGGGCTTGAAGACAAACTTCAACGTCCCGGTATTTTTTTACAAAAACTTATTTTAAGTGCTCCTGATGGAGTTATTGCAGCAGACAAAACTGGAAAAATACTTTTTTTCAGTGAGTCTGCGGCTAAAATAACCGGATATACTGTTAAAGAAGCCCTCTCCACCCTTGATATAAGAAATATATATCCACCAGGGGGAGCACAGGATGTTATGTGGTTTCTGAGGAAGGATGGATTTGGGCCCACCGGAAAATTAAAATCTTTTCCTGTGGACCTTTTAAATAAAAATAAAACAAAGGTTCCCATATATCTTGATGCTGCAATAGTTTATGAAGCAGGCCGCGAGATGGCGACAATAGGTTTTTTCCATGACTTGAGAGATGAAATCAAAATGCAGGACACGTTGGACAAGACAAGGTTAAAGCTTCTTGAAGCTGAGAAGATGGCTTCTCAGAGCCGGATCAGAGCAATAATAGAATCTCTTCCAACGGGGGTGGCAGTTACTGATCTCCAGGGAAGGATAATTTTAATGAATCCTTCGTTCAGGTCTCTTCTGGAGATAGAAAAAAGTATTGAAACAGGAGGCTTCGCTACTGATTATGTTGAAGATAAAAAGCTTTGTAATTTTGTTACAAAAATTTCCAGAAACAGTAAGGATTATACAGGGGATGCCGCTGCCTTTGAACTCGTACTTTCAAAAGATAAATATCTGATGATCAGGGGGAGGCCTGTGGTTGGAGAAAAAGATGAAAAACTCGGTGCGGTGGTGACCTGTGTTGATATTTCAAACATAAAAGTGCTTGACCGGCTTAAATCTGAATTTCTTGCAAAAGTTTCCCACGAATTAAAATCACCACTTTCAACGATTCACCAGCAACTTGCGCTTGTGTTGGGGGATATGGCTGGCGAGGCATATGAAAAGGATCTGAAAATTCTTACCAGAGCCAAGGAGCGTACCCTTGGACTAATATCTTTGATAGGGGACTTACTTGATCTTTCAAGGATCGATGTTGGAAACTTTTTTTATGAACCTGATTTTGCCCAAATTGATGAGATACTGCAAAAAACCGTTCTTTTTTTAGGAGACATGGCAAAAAGCAAAAATCAGAGTTTAACCCTTAAGCTTTCGAAACGGCCTTTTCCTCCAATTATTGCTGATGCACTTGCTGTTGAGAGTGTTTTTGGAAACCTCATAACAAATGCAATAAACTATACTGGAAATGGTGGCAAAATCAGAGTAGAAGCAGATTACTCTGATAAACATGTGCGTGTATCTGTAAAAGATAACGGCATAGGCATCAAAAAAGAAAATCTCAATAAAATTTTTCAGAGATTTTACCGTATTCAAGAAAAAAGCACACGTTATACCACTGGTTCTGGCCTTGGACTTCCCATAGTCAAAGAGCTTCTTGATTCCATGAGCGGTAATGTAAATGTTAAAAGTACCTATGGAAAAGGGAGTAATTTTACTGTTTTTTTCCCCATTAAAAAGAATAAAGCATCCGAAGAAATGAATGGCAAAATTAAAGAAAGATAAGCTTATAAAGGCAGAAAAGGATTCTGCCCCTACTATATTTTCATTATAATTTCTTGTTTTTTATGACGGGGTTTCAGGAGTAAGGTACTAATAGCTAACCGTACAGGTTAAAATTTTTCAATTCACCATTCTTTATTTTTACATAATATTTATCCGTATATGAGTTGTTTTATGCTTTGAACAATCTCTTCTCCAGAAGCTGTCTTTTCCAGGTAATCATCAGCTTCTGTATACATACCGTTAAAATGGGAATAACGGGTGGGTGGTTTTGTCACCTGATTTGATGTAACATTGGACCCCACGCTTGTAAGCAGAAGAATGGGTATCATCGCAAAACGATCATCACCTTTTATCTCGCTGCATACCTGAAAACCATTTTTTTCCGGCATCATCACATCAAGCACAATTGCGTCGGGAGGATCAGTTTTTACTATTTCCATGGCTTCAACTCCGTTAAATGCCTCTTTAATCTCGAAACCTGCCTTTTTCAGATAGCTTTGGGTAATACTATTAAAATCAGGGTCATCATCCACAACAAGAACTGTTTTTTTGTCACTCATAGCATTTTCTCCCTTTTATAATTGAGATCTTTCTTCCACGTTTCTAAATATTGTCCGAACGAAAAATAGATTTTTTTTGTTTAGATTAAGGAAAACGCAGATGTGGTAAAAAAAACATTTTTCGTTTAAAAACTAAGTCTTTAATTTTTTTAAAATGCTGGAATAAACACTTAATATAATAGTTTAAGGAAGGCCAGGGGGAAGAAAGGCGTATTCTTATACTCCGCCACTATAACACACCCAAAATTTTTATATTAAGGTTTATATTATACAGCCTTTAGGATTAATCAGATCACATGTGAAATAGGAATGCAAGTATCATATCGCCTGGTGCAAACACTCAATTATGGATAATTTATTTCATCCCCAATCTTAACCCTTTTTCCCCAGGTTTTTATAAAGGTGCCAGCTTTACTTTCAAAAAATTACTGATGCGAAGCAAAGGATCAGGAGTATTCAATTGATTTGTTTAAAAATAATGGTATGCTACAGTTTTTCAATAGTATTTCAGCAGTGTCCGGTTAGGAAATTGCCAAAAAGAAAATATTTAAAAATACGTAACTGCTCATCTAATCAGAATGAAGGTATTCAGGCTGAAGGCCAAAGGTACCCCAAAAACATAATTGCGGTACTTTGTAGAGTAGATACAAGGCATGCATTGTATCTACTCTTCCCAGGGCAACCACGAGGGTTGCCCCTGCGGTTGTGCAATATCCCCAACAATTAAATTTCTCTTTCACAATATTCTAATCGGACACGGCTGACTTTATATAAAGAAGGTCCTTTTGCCAATAACATCTAAAATATCGAATCATACAAAAAAAGACCCCAAATTTTTTTATGGCTGGGTCATTGCCGTATGCTGTTTTTTTGGCGCACAGACCTATGGTTTTTTCTTTTCCCTGGGTATATTTTTTAAACCCCTTCAACAGGAATTTGGATGGGGCACCGGTGTACTATCGAGCATACACTCGTTTCATGTGGCAATACTGGTTATTTCATTGCCCCTGCTGGGCAGGATGACAGATAAATACGGAGCAAAACGTATATTCGGAATTAGTGCTCTTTTCATGGGGGTTGGATTTTTTCTTTGTGGTATGGCTGATAAATTATGGCATTTTTATCTTTTTTATCTCATAGCTTCTTTGGGTGTGGGAGCCACCACTGCTATTCCAACAGCAATTGTTCAAAAATGGTTTATTAAAAAAAAAGGATTGGCATTAGGTATAGCTGCATCAGGAATCGGAGCAGGACCATTGATTGCGGCTCCAACAGCAGACTTTTTAATATCTTCTTATGGCTGGCGCAATGCATATTTTGTCATTGGAGGGCTTACCTGGCTTATACTTACACTGGCTTCACTTGCCATGGTGGATCGTCCGGAAGATATGGGGCTCCAGCCACTGGGCAAGGATGAGATCCAGCTTTCTGCAGCAAATGAGGAAAAGGATAATTCCTGTAAAAAGGAATGGACAACTAATGAAGCCATGAAAACCCGGGCATTTTTAATCCTGGGATTAATCTGGTTATTATGTGCCCTTCCCATTCACCTTATTATGATTCACATTGTTCCCTTTGCTGTTAATGCCGGAGTTCCTCAAACCGTTGCGGCCACAGGCCTTGGATTTATAGGGGGGATAAGCATAGTGGGCAGATTATCAGGGGGCGCGATTTCAGACGTTATAGGCTTAAAAAAAGCTCTTATTTTTGCCACGTTTATTTCCGCTTTTGTTATGACAGGCCTCCCTTTTGTAAACAGCTCGCGCACTTTTTTTATATTTGTGATAATTTACGGATATTTTTATGGAGCAAGGGTTCCCCAGATTCCAGGATTAATAGGCAACTATTTTGGTAATAAAAATCTTAATGAAATTATGGGTATTTTTTGGTCCATCGCCGGAATAGGGGCTATAATAGGTGCTTTAACAGGGGGGGTTGTATTTGATATTACCGGCAGTTACCTCATTGCTTTTCTCCTTGCCTCAGGTTGCTTTGGGACTGCCGGCATACTGGCCATTTTCCTCAAACCTCCCAGGGGGGTCACAAATTAACAGTAAAATAATCCTGTATGAACCGGTTCAGATAAACACACTTTGCAAAATAATATAATAATTAAACTCAACAAAAAATCTAAATATTTAACTGGTGTTACACATCTAAAATAACACATAAAGATATTAAAATAATAATTTTTGGAAGTATAGAAGTAGTAAATCATATTATAATTTTCCAACCTCCGACAACGCACCCCAAAATCATTATCTTAAGGTTCGCCCAAAAATAAATTGGCAATTTTAAGTGTTGAGGCGCCTGCCTGGCAAGGCTCGAAAGCGTAGGAATATCAGGATATTTATACGTTTTCGTAACGCAGTCAGGCAGGATGGATCGACGCTTAAAATGTTAAGTTATTTTTGGGCGAGCCCTTAAGGTCTAACAGTTAAAAAAAAGTAACATCAGTCTTTAAGTTTTAAAACATGAATCTGTGTCTTATTACCTATATTTGCATGGCAGCGTTAAAACCTTCCTCAATGGCGTTATCTATCTTTCTTGGAGTAATACAGTCTCCCACCTCTATTAATGATATCTTCCCCTTTAAGGAATCTATGAGCTCCCTGTCAGGAACGAGCCCCCCTGATAAAACTATTGTATCTGCGGGGATATCCATCTCTTTTTCCTTGCTTTCGATGAGAACCTTTTTAGGTGTTATCTCTTTATATGATACTTCCTTAATAATATTTATATTACTCTTTTTTAATCTCATCAAGGTAACCCAGCGGGTACTGGGACCAATATCTGCCCCTATTTTAGGCTGTCTGGTAAGTAATGTCACATTTTTTCCCTGCTCATTTAAATGTTCGGCAACATCTATACCTATGAGGCCGCCTCCTATTATTACAACATTCTCCCCGGTTTCTGAACTATTTGTAAGAACATCCACAGGAAAAATATAATCAACATTTTCTATTCCAGGAAGGGGAGGAACCGTATGAATTGCTCCTGTTGAAATAATTGTACAATCTGCATTCTCCTTAATAACATCATCAGAAGAAACGTTTTTGTTCAATTCCACAGTAATATTATTTACCTTCATCTGGGTGGTAAGGTATCTGGTGAGACATTCCAGTTCACCTTTTAAAGGGGGCAGACAGGCTATTTTCAACGCACCTCCAAGGGAATCAGATTTTTCCCAAAGTGTCACGTCATGCCCTTTTAATGATGCAACCCTGGCAGCTTCCATCCCTCCAGGACCGCCGCCTACAACAAGAACCTTTTTACCCTGGGCAACAGGTTTGAAAAGATTTTCCCCTTCTCTTCCCAATTCGAGATTAATTCCACATGTAACACCAGTGGGCCCTGAACTGTGTATTCGTGACATAAGTTTATCAAAGCAAACACAGCACCCTATACAATTTCTTATTTCATCAGTTCTCCCTTCACAGGTTTTTAAGGCAAAGTCAGCATCAGAAAGCATCCCCCGGCCTATGGCTATGAGATCAGCCTTTCCTTCTTTAATAATGGATGCTGCCACAAAAGGATCATTAATTCTTCCCACTGTGGTAATGGGAACATCTGTAACCTCCTTTAAAGCTTCTGCAAGGTGAACAAAAGCAGCCCTTGGAACAGACATGGGAAGCATGGGTTTGGGAGATTCATGCCATCCTGCCCACGCATGGAGTCTGTCTGCCCCTGCTTCAACAAATTCTTTTCCCATAATCTGGGACTCTTTTATTGTATTTCCCCCGGGCAAATATTCATCAACACTCATCTTTACACATACACTTAAATCATCCCCTGTTTTTTCCCTTATTTTTTTTATAATCTCCTTTACAAAAACAGCCCTTGCAGCAGGGGTATCTCCACCATATTTATCAGTCCGTTTATTTGTAATGGGTGAACAAAACTGACTTATGAGATATCCTGTGGAACCCATGAGCTCGACTCCGTCAAACCCGGCATCCCTTGCTCTCCTTGCTCCTTCGGCAAAAGCTTCAACAATTTCATCAACCTCCTGAGTGGAAAGCTCCCTAGGTTTTTCACCAGTATATCTGGAAGCAATAGGGGAAGGGGCAACGGCCTGTTCCCCCAAATTTTTAGCACGAGCATATCTTCCTGCGTGGTTTAACTGAAGAACCACCTTTGCTCCAGCATTATGAACAGAATCTGTAAGCTTTTTTAATCCCTGGATATACTTATCATCATCTATCCCCAGCTCTCCGCCCAAACCTGCTTTTCCAAGTCTGTGAATATAGGCAACCTCCACTGTAATAAGTCCTGCTCCACCCTTTGCCCTGGCAGTAAGGTAATCTATAAGCCTATCCGTTACAACACCGTCGCCGGCAAAACCTGTTCCCATGGGAGCCATTACAATACGGTTTTTTAATTTCATTTTTCCTATTGAAATAGGTTCAAAAAGACAATCGAGTTCTTTTGGTCGCATTATTCATCTCCTTATAAAATATTCTATTTTAGTCTATTAGTATTAAAACACTTACAGTGTAAGGCAGAAAATAGAAGCAGTCCCTATTTTTTCTTTAAATGTTCCTTAAGAAGTTTATTTACAATCCCGGGATTTGCCTTGCCCCGGGTCTTTTGCATTACCTGACCTACAAAAAATCCAAGGACTTTGGTTTTACCTTGTCTGTATTTTTCAACTTCACCAGCATTTTCAACCATGAGGTTTAATATAATATCTTCAATAACAGAAGAATCACTAACCTGGGCAAGCCCCTTTTCTTTGACTATTTTTTCAGGAGACTTCCCTGTTTCTCCCATCTCTTCAAAAACTGTTTTTGCTATTTTTCCGCTAATAAGGTCCTTCTCAATAAGTTTAAGGAGATCAGCCAGATTTTCAAATGAAACAGGAGACTCTTCTATTGTTATACCTTTTGAATTAAGTAAACCAAGCAAAGGACCCATAATCCAGTTGCTTATCTGTTTTGGTTCATTAAACTTTTTGACACATTCGTCAAAAAATAAGGCCAGTTCCCTGGTTGATGTGAGAAGCCTGGCATCCGCAGGGGGTAGACCATATTCATTGATAAAACGTTCTTTCTTTTGATCTCGGAGTTCAGGAATATTTTTTTTTACACTATCTATCCACTCATCATCTATTACCAGCGGTAAAAGATCAGGGTCAGGAAAATAACGGTAGTCATGGGCATCTTCTTTACCTCGCATTGAACAGGTTCTATTTTTATCAGCATCCCACAACCTGGTCTCCTGTATCACCTCTTTATTTTCGGATAAAAGTTCCTTTTGCCGGTTTATTTCAAAATAGATGGAATTTCCCACATGCTTAAAGGAATTTAAATTTTTAAGTTCTGTTCGGGTGCCTAATTTTTTCGTCCCCACAGGTCTGATCGATATATTTGCATCACACCGGAAACTCCCTTCTTCCATATTTCCGTCACTTATTCCAAGATATCTGAGAATCGACCGTACCTTTCTCAAATAGGCTTCCGCCTCCGCAGCAGAACTCAAATCAGGTTCACTTACAATCTCTAATAAAGGGACACCCGTTCTATTAAAATCGACCAGACTCATATTATGATCAGGATCATGAATCAGCTTCCCTGCATCTTCTTCCATATGGATTCTTGTAATTCCAATTCTTTTTTTTTTATCTTCTATTTCAATATCCAAATAACCATTTTTGGCTATGGGCAATTCATATTGAGAAATCTGGTATCCCTTGGGAAGATCAGGGTAAAAATAATTTTTACGGGCAAATCTGTTTTTTTTTAATATTGTACAATTGGTGGCTATTCCCATTTGCAAGGCATAATCGACTACTTTTTTATTTAATACCGGAAGAACTCCAGGCATTCCCAGACATATGGGGCAAACATGCGTATTTGGCGGGGCACCAAAAGATGTGGAACAGCCACAAAAAATTTTTGTTTCTGTTTTGAGCTGTGCGTGAATTTCAAGGCCGATTACAGGTTCAAATTCCATTAAAAATACCTTTTTATTTTTTAAGTGGTCACTAAATTTTTCAAATTGTGAGATTAACCGTTAGCTATTAGCCAATCTGATCAATTAATTAAAAAATAGTCAATATTAAAAATATTGTTTTTATTTATTTTTAATTTATTTAATATATATTATTATTAAGTATATTAATAAATATTATAAACTTTTAACTCCTTATTATTATTTAGATAAAATAGTTTTTTTGGGTTTGGTAAAAAGTAAAACTGTTTTTTATAAAATGCTGTTTTTGAACACAAAAAAAAATATTGTTGAAAAACCGTAAAATAGATATAATGTAAAATAGCACTTTTGAACAATTTTCAGGGAAATTTTTCATGAATAAAAAAGAAACCGTAAAAAAAATATTGGTCAAAATATATGGTGATCAAAAGGGACTCAATGCATTTAACAGAATAATTCCACATATAAATAAACTCTCCAGGCTGGAAAAAAAACAAAAGGAATATTTTTCCCACGAAGATATTATTCTTATTACATATGGAGACACGTTAAATTCAGAAAACACCCCCCCGTTAAGGGCCTTGTCAAAATTTGCCGGTAAATATTTTGCCGAAGTCTTTTCTGCAATACATATACTCCCTTTTTATCCATTTTCTTCAGATGACGGTTTTTCTGTTATAGATTTTTTTAAAGTCGATCCAAACCTGGGAACGTGGGATGATGTTGCTGAATTAAACAAAAACTTCGATCTTATGTTTGATCTTGTATTAAATCATATTTCTGCAAAAAGTCCATGGTTTGACAAATATCTAATGGGTGAAAAATGTTTCATGGATCTTGCCATGGAAGTAGACCCTTCAACTGATTTATCAAAAGTTACAAGACCCAGGTCTTTACCTCTTCTAACGGAATTTACAAAAAAATCAGGGAAAAAGGTCAACATATGGACAACTTTCAGCAAGGATCAGATCGATCTTAATTTTAAAAGTTTAGACGTTCTGGAAAAAATGATCAATGTCCTTTTGTGGTATGTTCAGCAAGGAGTAAAAATTATTCGCCTCGATGCAATTGCATATCTGTGGAAAGAGATTGGAACCACCTGCATTCATCTTCCCAGGACCCATGAAATGGTTAAACTTTTTCGAGCAATACTGAACATAATTGCCCCTGATGTTATTATCCTGACTGAAACAAATGTTCCCCATGATGAAAATATAAGTTATTTTGGAGATGGAGGTAATGAAGCCCAAATGGTGTACAATTTTACACTTCCACCCCTTCTTTTACATACTCTTTTCAAAGAGGACGCTTCGATTTTATCATCCTGGGCAAAGGGCTTACGGTTGGAAGATAAACAAAATACATTTTTTAATTTCACAGCTTCCCATGATGGTATTGGCGTACGTCCCCTTGAGGGAATTCTTCCTGATGACGATATAAAAAGGCTCGTTGCTTTTGTTAAGAAAAACGGCGGCAATCTTTCTTATAAAAAAAATTCTAACGGTACTGAAAGTCCATATGAACTAAACATTACATATATTGACGCATGCCGGAATAATATCAGCAGCAAAGATTCATTCCACGTACAGAGATTTCTCTGTTCCCAGGCTCTTCAATACTCTCTTCCTGGAGTACCTGCCACCTATATCCACAACATTCTCGGCTCACGCAACTGGACAAAAGGAGTTGAAAAAACAGGGAGGGCAAGATCAATAAATAGAGAAAAATTACAGGTAAACAATATTATACCACAATTAAAAGAAGATACCTCCTTTCGAGCGCAGGTATTTTTTCCTTATATTGAGCTAATAAAGATAAGAAAACGCCAAAAAGCATTCCACCCAAACGGATTTTTTGAAATAATTGAAATTAATCCCAAAGTATTTATTATAAAAAGATGTTTTGAAAACCAGATTATAATTTCATTAACAAATATTTCATCAAAAAAAATAAATATATCTTTGCCGAATAAGCTTCCCAAACAGATGGAGAATCTTTTTTCAAAGGAAAAAATGTCTTTAAATTCAATTATTTTAAAGCCATATCAATATATCTGGCTGAGCCATTACATGTGACACGGGTAATCTATTACTTTACCCTGGTTTTGTGAAAGTGGGTGTATAAAAAATATACTTTTTTTCCTTTAATCTTTTCGATTAAATCCTCTAATCTAAAAAATGTTTCTGAATTTTTCCATGCAGAGTGGTTACAAAAAAGGCAATAAAAAACATGAAAAATCTTCCCATAGGAATACAAACATTTCGAAAATTAATAAATGGTGATTATCTGTATGTGGATAAAACAGAAAATATCTATAAACTGCTTGTTCAGGGGAGTGTATATTTCCTTTCCCGACCGAGAAGATTCGGCAAAAGCCTTTTAATCTCTACTTTAAATGAAATATTTGAAGGGGAAAAAGAGCTGTTTAAAGGCCTTTGGATATACAATTCAGATTATGCATGGGAAAAACATCCGGTTGTAAGGATAGATTTTAGCAAGAAAAAGGCAGAAAAC
>DAOWMW010000072.1 GCA_030642865.1 Desulfobacteraceae bacterium | reverse complement strand
GCCATTGCCACAAATCGGACTAATACCATGGGTTCCATCTTGATCAACCATGACATTGCCGAATATTTTGACATTGTAGTTACGGCAATGGATGTTAAACATCCTAAACCTGCACCTGATCCATTAATAAAAATTCTTGACTATTTCAATATCAACCCTGAAGATTTAATCTATATTGGAGACTCGAAACTTGATGCAGCAGCGGCATTGTCAGCTGGTGTTCTCTTTGCAGCATACAGAAACCACCCCCTTAAGGCCGATTTCCACATAAACGACTTAAGAGAATTTGAAAAAATAATTGATTTGCAGGTAACAATATAAATGGATAAAATCATTATAGCAGGGGAAGGCCATTAAAGGGTGAAGTTAATATAAGTGGTTCTAAAAATGCCGCCCTTCCCATACTGGTGGCATCTTTGCTGTCAGACGGATGGAATACTTTTTTTAATGTCCCCGACCTAAAAGATATACAGAGCATAAAACTGCTTTTATCGACCCTTGGTGCAAAAATTGAATCAAAGGGGAAGACTGTTAGAATAAATTCAAGTGGCCTTTGTAATCACGAGGCTCCCTATGAACTGGTGAGGAAAATGCGGGCATCAATACTTGTTCTTGGCCCCCTTCTTGCCAGGCTTAAAAAAGCAAAAATTTCTTTGCCAGGGGGATGTGCCATAGGGGAACGGCCTATAAATCTCCACCTTAAAGGGTTTGCCGCGCTGGGTGCAAAAATCAAACTGGAGCATGGATATGTTGAAGCTGCGGCTGACCGCTTATTTGGTAATGAAGTATATTTTGACGTTGCAACTGTCACAGGAACTGAAAATGTTTTAATGGCATCTGTTCTTGCAAAAGGTATTACAACACTTCGTAATGCTGCATGTGAACCGGAAATCAAGGCCCTTGCAGATTTTTTAAATAAAATGGGCGCCAATATAACAGGGGCAGGAACGCCGGTTATTACAATAAACGGAGTCGATTCCCTTAAGCCTGTTTCCCATAAAATTATTCCCGACAGAATAGAAGCAGGAACCTTTATGGCGGCATCGGTCATTACAGGGGGTGATGTTAAGATCATCGGTTGTGAGCCAGACCATTTAAGCTCCATGATAAACAAGCTTAAACTCACCGGGGCAAAGATAGAAATTAAAGATAAAATTATCCATGTTACAGGGCCTGATGAAATTGCCAGCGTTGATATTAAAACCAGGGAATATCCCGGGTTCCCCACAGATCTGCAGGCTCAGTTCATGGCTCTTATGACAGTTGCAAAAGGGATGAGCATAATAAACGAAAATATCTTTGAAAACAGATTCATCCATGCAGGAGAATTAAACCGTATGGGCGCCGACATAACAATAACCGACAAAACAGCGGTTGTAAAGGGTGTTGCCAAACTGCTGGGGGCGCCGGTAATGGCAAGCGATTTAAGGGCAAGCGCTTCTCTGATTAT
The DNA here is from genome assembly GCA_030642865.1 of Desulfobacteraceae bacterium. Taxonomy (GTDB): domain Bacteria; phylum Desulfobacterota; class Desulfobacteria; order Desulfobacterales; family BuS5; genus DAOWMW01. The sequence continues at coordinate 5,404 of DAOWMW010000072.1, read as the reverse complement.
AGCCGGCCTGGCTGCAGAAGGGACAACCGAGGTCCACCGTGTTTATCACCTCGATCGGGGTTATGAAGCAATTGAAAAAAAGTTTCAATCCCTTGGGGCCGCAATTAAAAGAGTTCCAGAATAATCGCAGAATATTTTGACCTGTGCGATTAGCTTTTAGCCATTAGCGATTAGCTTTTTGATAAAATTGTTCAAGGATCGTGAATGTTATAAATTACCCATAAATTACACATAATTACTTATTCTTGTGCCCGTTTTCTGTGTTGCATCAATGGCCGAAATTGCGTAGGGGCATCCCTTGTGGGTGCCCAAAATGCTGACCGCACAGATTGAAATATTTTGTCAGGAGAAAAAATATATAATAAAAAAAACAGCAAATTTTACGTCCGCCCTGTTATCCCTGTTTTAATATCTATTATCTGTGGGATAACGGCCGGTTCCATTTTTTACGGTGGAAAAAGATTGGCATATTTTGCAATCATTTTTTGTTTTGTATCTATTTTAATCAGTATTTTAAAGAAAAAAAGAGCCTTTATCCTGCCTTTAATCCTTTTTTTCTCCCTTGGATATATCTCCATACTTCACTATACTGCTCCTGAAATACCTCAAAATCATGTTTCCAGATTCCTGGATCAGGGTAAATACCTAATCATTGGGAGCATTGACCAGAAAACCATAAAAAATAAAAGATTAAGGCTTGTCATCAACGTGGAGAGCTTGGAAAAAAATGGATCCCTCTTCCTGGTTACAGGGAAAATCAGATTAACTGTTGGGGCAAAATTCCCTGCCGTGAATAAGGGAGACAGAATATCTTTTTACAGTAAAATAAGATCAATCCGAAACTTTAAAAACCCCGGAGGATTTGATTATAAACGGTTCATGGTCTTTCGTGGGATATGGGGAACATCATACTCCAAAGGAGAAAAAATTGTAGTACTGGCAGGAATTAAAAAAAAACAGGTTTCTCTTCTCATTGAAAAAGTACGCTGCAAAATATCCGATCATATTGAAGAATTCTGCCCTGTGGAACAAAGGGGGCTATTAAAAGCTCTTGTTGTAGGCAAAAAAAATGAGATCCCCCCTTTTATAAGGGAAGGGTTTAACAAGGCCGGGGTCAGCCATATCCTTGCAATTTCCGGCCTCCACATCGGGATGGTCGCAACAGGAGCTTTCCTCTTTTTTTCATGGCTTCTTTCCTTTAGTACCACTGTTTTGTTGAATGCCTGGGTGAAAAAAGGGGCTGCATTATTATCTTTGATCCCTGTAATAACCTATGGTCTCATTTCAGGAATGTCCCCCTCTTCCCAGAGAGCAGTAATCATGATTTCTGTTTTTCTGATAGCTTTTTTGTTTGAAAGGGAGCATGACCCCATAAACACACTCTCTGTTGCAGCCTTTTTTATCCTTATTTTTGATCCCCCAGCCCTTTTCTCCATCTCTTTTCAACTCTCATTTACCGCCGCATTTTCAATAATATATGGAATCTCAATAATAAATAACAGAAAAAACCTTGAGAAAAAGTCTGTTAAAATTGACTATCCAGGCAAATTACTGAAAAAATTGTTCTCTTTTTGTATGGTCTCCTTTTTTGCAATTGCCGGAACAACCCCATTGGTTATGTTCTACTTTAATCAATTTACCCCAGTCGGTATAGTAGCAAACCTGTTTGCCATACCCCTTATAGGCTTTTTGGCAGTTCCTCTGGGGCTGGTCTCCATTTTTTTCTACCCCATAAGCATTTCTCTTGCTGCACTATGTATCTCTTTTGCAGGCAACATATTAAAGCCTGCCGTGGCGATTGTGCTGTTTTTTGCGGAGATACCCTTTGCCTGTGTTAAAACAATAACCCCTTCTTTTCTTGAGATATCCTGCTATTATGTCCTTGGGTGGGTGGCCTTTAGAATATTTACCAGAATTAATAACAAAGAAAAAATAGATAAAATAACTTCTTCTACCCTGATTTTGCTAATATTTATCCTGCTGGCTGATATTTTTTACTGGGTTGACAAAAGATTCTGGAGCGATACTCTAAGGGTAACAGCGATTGATGTGGGCCAGGGGACTGCCTCCCTTATTGAATTTCCCCGGGGAGATATCGCTTTAATAGACGGAGGGGGCTTTTCCGACAATACTATATTTGATATGGGGGCCATAGTTGTTGCTCCGGTTTTATGGAGAAAAAAAATAAGGACAGTTGATACTCTTATCCTTTCCCATCCCGACAGTGATCATCTCAATGGATTATTATATATCGCTCAAAATTTTAACGTGAAAAGAATCTGGACCAATGGTGAATCCGCAGAAACACTCGGATACAAAAACCTGACTGCTATTATCAAGTTCAGAGAAATTACAAATCCCGCATACAAAACCATGAAAAGAACAGAGTATATTAATAATGCTGAAATTAAAATACTTTATCCCCCCGCCGATTTTATGAGCAAAAAAGAAAAATGGCGCAATAGAAATAATAATTCCATGGTCATTAAGATCGTTTTTGGAACTGTCTCTTTCCTCTTTCCAGGAGATATTGAAGCAGCCGCAGAAAAAGAACTTGTTGCAATTATGGGGGCTGATTTAAAAAGCAGAGTTCTTTTTTCACCCCATCATGGGAGCAGCAGTTCGAGCAGCAGATTATTTATGGAAAAAGTGAGTCCTGAGATTGTGATCATTTCATCCGGATTTCATAACAGGTTTAAATTTCCCCACAAATCTGTCCTGAACAGATATGATATTCTTGGATGCCGGTTTTATAATACAGCAAAAGACGGCTCCGTGACCATACAGACAGATGGAAAATCACTTATTATAGACTCTTATGGTGTAAAGGATTAAAAAAATGTAACGACTCAGCCACATTGATTCAGTGTATTGTTGTAGATATTGGCATGAAACCATTCAACATCTGTCTGATCTCGTTACATTTGCCGATTTAATTTCATCCCATGGCAAACATCCTGTGATAATTTTGGCTAACTGCTAAAGGTTAACCGTACAGCTTGAAATATTTCTGAAACTTCCTGCCGATGCTTTCCCCAGATTTTTTTTTATTCTTTCTGTTCCTTGCTTTAAACAAAAATTTCTGTTTTCCCTGGGAGACTACCTGACAAATAAAATCACATTTGATGTTTGACAAAATATTGATTTGCTATTATAGGTTAACATTTATAGACATTGCAGGCAGAATCCATTTCTGCCCTGCGGATATGGAATCCGCCCATGCTTGTTACGAAGTCACAAAAAGGCCTTAATATACAATGAAATTATCGGTTCCTGATTATATTTTATCCTTAAAACCTTATTCACCCGGAAAGCCCATGGAAGAGCTGGAAAGAGAGTATGGAATTCAAAATTCCATTAAACTGGCATCCAATGAAAACCCTCTGGGTCCTTCCCCCATGGCTATTGAGGCTTTAAAAGGGGCCGTTAAAAAACTTAACCGTTATCCTGACGGGGGGGGGCATGATTTACTGAAAAAATTGTCTGCCAAACTTTTTGTTGAACCTTCTAATATTATTTTAGGAAACGGTTCAGATGAAATCATAGGGATGCTAACACGGGCCCTGCTTTGTCAGGGTGATGAGGTTATTATTCCCAAACCATCCTTTTTAATGTATGAAATTATGGTTTGCTCGGCAGGAGCTGTGCCGGTCTTTGTCCCTTTAAAATCCCTTGGGATCGATCTCGATGCTATCCAAAGGAGGATTACTCCTAAAACACGGATGATTTTCATATGCAACCCCAATAATCCCACGGGAACAATTATCTTAAACGATGATTTCAAAGCCTTCGTGGAAAAAATTCCTGACAATATCCTTGTGGTGATAGACGAAGCTTATATGGAATTTGTTAAAGACAAAAAATATGCAAATAGTATTGAGCAGATAAAAATGGGGAAACCTGTTGTCACCCTGAGAACTTTTTCCAAAGCTTACGGCCTGGCGGGACTAAGGCTTGGGTATGGCATCATGCCCACAGAAGTATCTGAGATTCTCAACAGAATCCGGCAGCCTTTTAACGCCAACCTCCTCGCTCAAACTGCTGCACAAGCTGCTTTGGATGACGAGGATTTTCTGAAAAAAACGACCAGGCTGGTTGATAACGGTCTTAAATATCTCCATGGTGCTTTGGCCAGGATGGGAATAGAATATTTTCCAACACAGGCAAATTTTTTCCTCATAAATGTTGAAAAAGACGCAAATGAAGTCTTTGAAAGCCTTCTCGGAACAGGGGTCATAACCCGCTCCATGGCATCCTACGGGTATCCTTGGTATATCAGAATAAATGTGGGGACTGAGAGTGAAAATCGTAGATTTATTAATGCGTTGAGTCAGGTTTTGGGAAAAACTTATTATAAAAATTCCCTTTTGATTACCATAGACGGCCCTGCGGGCGCCGGCAAAACAACAGTCGGCAAAAACCTGGCCTCCCGCATGAACTATAAATATATTGATACAGGTGCTTTATATAGAGGGGTGGCATATAACGCCATGGCTGCCCGCATAGATCACGATGATGATAACGCACTTTATAATCTGTGCAGTACCTTAACCCTTGAATTTCAATATAAAGAACAGGAATTTCGTCTTTTATCGAACAATACAGATATTACAGATCTAATAAGAACCCCCGAAATAACAATGTTTGCTTCAAAAGTCTCTGCCAGTCCGGTTATTAGAAAGTTTCTTTTGGGCATCCAGCGAGATATGGCTAAAAACAAAGGGGTTGTATTTGAAGGGCGGGACATGGGAACCGTGGTATTCCCCGGGGCTGACGTAAAATTCTATCTGGACGCATCTATTGAAACCAGGGCGGCCAGGCGATATAAGGAGATTAAACCAAATTCAAATCAGTCTCCTGGAGAAGTTGAAAAAGAAATCCGGATTCGTGACACAAATGACAGTTCAAGGGTAATAGCACCCCTGACTGTGCCAGAAGATGCACTGGTGGTAGATTCAACAGACCTTGATATAGAAAAAGTTGTCGATTTAATGTTGTCTTATATTCAAACCCGTAATCTTTAAAAAGGTTGAGATAAAAAATAGTAACTACCCATCTGGACAGGTAAAAGGTTGAAGACGATCAGGAAAAACGCAGTTACTAATTATCTTAATAAAAATCAATTGTTTTAGACAAAATTAATATTGCATTTATGCCCGAAGTCTGGTATTTTTGATAAATTTTTTTTTATTTGGATACTGAAGCTATAGGTTTTCCGATACAGAGGGTCAGATGATTACCCTGTTTTGAAAATCGGCGCTAGCCCAGAGGGAGGAGTATTATAATACTCCTGCAATCAATAACTCAGCGAAATTATTTATCTGAAAATCTATATTGCCTTTAACGCCCGGGACTTTTAACGAGTCAATGTATAAGGGAACTCCCAACAAAACAACCTGTCCAT
>DAOWMW010000024.1 GCA_030642865.1 Desulfobacteraceae bacterium | reverse complement strand
TTGAATTTCTAAGTTTGCTTCGCCAAAATTGCGAAACTCGCTCGTGCCTCGCTCAAACAATCGCAATTTTTTGGCTACGCTGCACTAAGAAATTCTAAGAAATTTATTCAATACGCTACAAAAACAAGTAAACTTCCCTCTTGCAAAACTCTAACCGGACGATACTGTCATTTAATAACCAAAATTTCTAAGAGCCTTTGTATCTTTACTCCAGTTTTTTTGAACCCGTATGAAAAGTTTTAAAAAAACCTTTGTGTTTAATATTTTTTCAATATCGAGTCTTGCGCTTTGGCCTATCTGTTTTATTTTACTTCCGTTTTTTCCTATAATTATTTTTTTTTGAGAATCCCGTTCCACATGTATGGTTGCGAAAATTTTAACCATGGAGCCTCTTTTTTTTTCCTGAAACAAATCGATGGTTACTGCCACGGAATAAGGTAGCTCCTGACCTGTCAGGCGGAAGGCTTTTTCACGGATTATTTCCGCTACAATAAAATTTGTGGGGGATTCTGTAAGGGTATCTTCGGGGTATAAAAAATGTCCTTTTGGAAGGAATATCTCCATTGCATCGAGGAGGTCATCCACCTGGGTGCCGGTTTTCGCTGAAACAGGGATGATCGATTTAAAAGAGTATGCTTTTGACCATTTGTCAATCTGGCTTAAAAGAATATTTTTATCCAGAAGATCTATCTTGTTTAAAGCAAGGATAACAGGCCGTTTCTGTTTTTCAAGCTGTTCCAGGATAAGTTGTTCCGAAACAGAATCTTTGTTTGCAGCGTCAATTAAAACAAGAACCAGATCAACATCTGAAATGGCCGAAACAGCCACATCGACTATTCTTTCGTTTAATACCCCTTTTGGCTTATGTACTCCTGGGGTATCTATGAAGATAAATTGAGCATTGGCTCTTGTTAATACACCAACAATACGGTTTCTTGTGGTTTGCGGTTTTTTTGAAGTTATGGAAATTTTCATCCCAAGAACTTTGTTTAAAAAAGTCGATTTTCCCGCATTTGGAGGACCAATAATGGCCACAAAACCGGATTTATTCTTTTCAAAATTATTTGAATAGTTCATATAATTAACTTCTCAACCGTCTTTAGAACGGCCTCTTTTCCCAGGCGTGATTTTGCTGAAAAAATTATCAGATCACTCTTTTTTACCATGAGAGTTTCAGCTATGGCTTTATGCTGTTTTGCCTGTTTTGTTTTTGAAAGTTTATCTGCTTTGGTTATGATAAATATTATCGGGATATTTAGATAATTGAGAAACCGGGCCATTTGTAATTCTTCGGCGCCCGGTATCCTGCGGATGTCCATGATTAAAACAACACCTTTTAGTAATGCTCTTGTTGAAAGGTATGTCTCCACCATGGGGCCCCATAATTTTTTAACAGCCACAGGGACCCTGGCATATCCATATCCGGGAAGATCCACAAATATAAATGATTTATTTATTTCAAAAAAATTAATAAGCTGCGTTCTTCCTGGGGTAGAACTGGTCTTCACCAGGCGTTTTCGGTTTATAACAGTATTAATAAGGGTAGATTTCCCAACATTTGAACGCCCCGCAAAAGCTATTTCAGGAAAAGAGGTTTCAGGATACTGGGGGGGTTTTACTGCACTTGTTATGAAACTTGAATGTTTAATTATCATTATAATGATTTTTTAAATTACTTTGTTCAGCGGATATTCTATTATTCCTTCGGCTCCATTTTTTAGGAGTTGGGGTAAAAGTTTTCGTACAGCATTTGAGCTGACAACTGTTTCAACAGAGAACCATTTTGAATTGTAAAGTGGTGCCACTGTGGGAGCATTAAGGCTTGGAAGAAGGGAGACTACTTTTTCAAGATTAATATCAGAGGTATTCATTTTAAGCCCCACATATTTTTCTCCAAGAAGTGCCCCATTAAGCAGAAGTGCAAGCTGTTCGATTTTTGCTTTTTTTACAGGGTCTTCCCATACTTTATGATTTACAATGAGCTGGGTGTTGGTCTCCATTAATTCACGAATAATTTTAAGGCCATGTGCTTTTATGGTACTTTCTGTTTCCGTAACTTCAACAATGGCATCGGCAAGTTTTGATACTACCTTTGCTTCGGTGGCTCCCCATGAAAATTCGACGTTTACATTAATCTTTCGTTCAGAAAAATATTTTTTTGTAAATTCAACCAGTTCCGTAGCAATGGTCTTTCCTTCAAGGTCCGTCAGGGTTTTTATGTCTGAGTCATATGGAACAGCAATGACCCAGCGTGCCGGCTTGGAACTGACCTTGGAATAAACAAGATCGGTTACAACATGAACATCAGAATTGTTTTCGGCTATCCAGTCTTTACCTGTGAGGCCTGCATCCAGAACACCACTCTCCACATATTTGGATATCTCCTGAGCCCTGCATATGGCGCAGTCGATTTCATTGTCATCAATTTCTGGAAAATAGCTTCTTCCGTTTATATTTATAATCCACCCCGAACGTTTAAAAAGGGATATTGTTGCATTTTGGAGGCTTCCTTTGGGGATTCCAAGCTTCAATTGTTTACTCATTTTTATATACCTTTTTGGGATCAAAAACAGGTTTATCAACCACTTTTACATTACCATTTTCAATAATTTTGTGAAAACAGGTTCTATGGCCTGTGTGGCATGCGGCACCCCCTATTTGATCTACTTTTAAAAGAACAGTATCATTATCGCAATCGATCCTGATCTCTTTGACGATTTGAACATTACCCGATGTTTTTCCTTTGACCCATAATTCCTGCCGACTGCGGCTGAAAAAAGTAGCCTTCCCTGTTGTCAGGGTGGCTTCCCATGATTCTTTTGAAATATAAGCCAGCATCAAAACCTCACCGGTTTTGTATTCCTGCACTATGGCAGGAATAAGTCCTTTTGTTTTTTTAAAATCGAGATTAACCATACTGTTTTTATCCTGACCCCTTATTTTTTTGTGATTCTTTATTCCAATCTGTTTATCAGCAAACAGACCATGCAAAGATTACTCCATGAAAAAATACTATAAAATAACTTAGAGAGCAACAGTAATGTATAAATTGAAAAGCCTCGTACAGATATTTATCAATCTGACCTTCCCAAAATCATTATCTTAAAGTCTATGGTACTGATGGAGTTCGTTAAATCAATTTACTTCTGTTTTCTTCATGAGATATACTACTTTTTAAAAATGCTACGACCTGGCATGCGTGGGAGTTATCCACTCTTTTTGTTTTTTCCTGCTGCACCATGGGGTTTTCGCCATTAATCAGGTCATAACTGAATATTTACACGAATTTTAAACAAAAAATGGAAAAAATTCTGCAAAATTTTATTACAGCCCTTAGAAGTTCGGGTTTACGCATATCAGTATCAGAAAGTATTGATGCCATGGGTGCAGCTGGTCTGGTGGGCTATGGAAACAGATCTGTTTTTAAAGATTCACTTGCTGCTGCTTTGGCAAAATCCCAACCCGAAAAAGAGATGTTTCATAATTGTTTTGATAGTTTTTTTTCTCCTGCTCTCTTCCATGAAAATAAAGCAGAAATAAGAAAACCTTCCCATATGGTATCCACGGATAGAGACCATAACCTCACAAGGCTTTTGCTTGAAAAAAATAATGCCGAATTATCCGTTTTAATAATAGCGTCTGCTCAAAGAACAAGTGTTAATAAGATCAGTTTTTTTACCCAAAAGGGGCTCTATATACGAAGGATAATGCTGCAAATGGGCATGGAGGGCTTAAATACGGATATTAGCCGGCGTATGCTACAAGGAAAATTTTTTAATCCCATGGAGGGGAAAAAATTAAAAGAAGCAAAAACTCTTCTTTTTGAAAATGTCAGAAATCATGTGGAAAAGCAGCTCTCATTGTTTTCCGGCTCCACCACCAGAAGGCTTGTTGAAAATTACCTTAAAGATGTAAAATTATCCAATCTGGAGATGGGGGATTATGCCCAGATGCAGGTTCTTATTAAAAAAATGGTTAAACGTTTAAATGATCTCCATTCAAGGAGAAAAAAAATTTCAACGAGGGGGTTCCTTGATATTAAAAAAACTTTACGGACAAATATGGCTTATGATGGAATTTTGGTTACTCCCCGCTGGAAAAAGAAAAAAATAGATAGACCCAGCCTTGCCGTACTGTGTGATGTGAGCCGTTCCGTGGAGACAGTGGTGCGGTTCATGCTTCTTTTTCTCTATGGCCTGAATGATTCCCTTGTAAAAATGAATTCCTATATTTTTTGTTCAAATCTGGTTGAAGTAAGTCATATTTTTAAAAAGCATGAAGCAGGTGAGACACTGGCCATCCTCCAAAAAGGGGACGGAATAGGCATAGATTATAGTGGTACGGATTATGGCCGTGCGTTTAAAGATTTTGCGGAAAAACCCCTTGGCAAAGTTACAAACAAAACAACTGTTTTGATTCTTGGAGACGCACGGAACAATTATGGTGATCCTGAAACAGGCGTTTTAAAAAAAATAAAAGAAAAAAGTAAAAGAATAATCTGGCTCAATCCGGAGCCGCCCCCACTATGGGGAACAGGTGATTCAGAGATTAAAAAATACAGCCCATATTGCTTTTCTGTTAAGGAATGCAGTACTCTGCGTCATCTGCAAAGGGTTGTTGATTATCTTTTAAAAGCAGATTAATAAGCCGATATTTTTTATTGTAAATATTGTTAAGGTGATATATTAGTTGAAGAACTATTCAGGGATTTTATCAGGGAACCCGGTTAAACTCCGGGACGGGCCCGCCGCTGTAATTGGGGACGAAAGCTGTATTTTGTCACTGCAGACTATAAGTTTGTGGGAAGGCACAGTAAAATAGGATGATCCAAGAGTCAGAAGACCTGCCTGAATAATAGACGTATTTCCCGTGGACAGGGGACGTCTGGAAAAATCTTGAGGGGAAAAGGGATACCCGGATTTATTTATAAATCCGGGTATTTTTATTTATTAGGGCCCATAACAGATAATCTTTTTTTATAAAGGAGGGAAAAACAATGAGAGCAAAGGTATTTACTGGAATAGTTATTCTTATGCTGAGTTTGCCGGTATTTGTATGGGCTGCGGGTCATGGAGATGATCGGCCTTTTAAAAAAGGGATACTTCTTGTTACATTTGGCACGAGTATTCCTGAAGCGCAAATTTCTTTTAAAAATATTGATACCAAAGTTAAAGAAACCTTTAAAGGAGTTGATGTACGCTGGGCATATACATCAGCTATTATTCGCCACAAACTGGCAAAAGAAAACAGGGAAAATCTTGATTCAGTTGCAATGGCCCTTGCGAAAATGATGGATGAAGGCTTTACCTATGTGGTAATTCAATCTCTTCATACAATCAGGGGTGAAGAGTATGATGATCTTGTTAATACGGCAAACGCATTTAAACATATACCCAACGGGTTTAAAGGTGTAGTCGTGGGAAATCCTCTTTTATCATCCCAGGAAGATATTGAAAGGGTTGCAAAAGCCATAATAAGTGCGATTCCTGAAAAAAGGAAGAAAAAAGAGGCTGTTGTTCTTATGGGTCACGGAACACCACATCCTGCCAATGCTTTTTACGCGGCGCTTATGTTTAACCTCCAGCAGATGGATCCGAATATCTTTATTGGGACGGTTGAAGGTTCTCCTGGTATTGATGATATAAAAAAAATGTTAAAGGGGAAAAAAATCAAAAAGGTATACCTTATGCCTTTTATGTCTGTTGCAGGGGACCATGCAAGAAATGATATGGCAGGGAATGAGGCTGATTCATGGAAATCCATACTTACAGAATCAGGTATCAAATGTAATGTTGTACTAAAAGGAACAGCCGAAAATGATAAAATGGTTGCAATATGGATTGACCATTTAAAAGCTGCTGACAGCCATTTTAACAAGTGTCCCCATAAAAAATAGGCTTTTAGGACTCGATCAAAAATCTAAACTTTTTATCAAGAGGATACACCCAGTAAATGAATGGTTAAAAACCGAGAAATTGACCAGAATATATAATGTGGTGCATTGAATTATTGTAATTGTTGATGGTAGGGGCACGGGCACCGTGCCCCTACAAAGGAACAATACGGCAATCGGTTATTGGTCCCATTCCAACAATTATTCGTTCATTGTGTTCCGAATTGTTTGAAAAACCTGAAAAAAAGTACCAACCCGAATATTTACTGGCTAAATTTACTTTATTTTAATAATACCAGGATTTTTTTGAAAGGCTTTCCCCAGCTTCCGGGCTTCACCCCGGAAGCTGGGGAAAGGATAAATAACAATGTTAAAACAACTATGGGTAACCGGTATTCTGGTTGCCTTTTCAGTATTTGGAATAAAGGTTGGTCTGGGGCTGGGTTCCCTGATCTACAACCGGACCATCTCGGGCATTAAAAAAATTTTTTTGTTTTTTGGTACAAGCCTTATCTATTTTATTCTTTTTTGCGCCCTTTATTTATGTGTCACCCGTTTTAATTTATTAAATTACCTGGACAGGATCATGAATATGATCCAGTATGGAATGCTGCTCCATCTTGCAGTTGCTTTGGGGCTTCTTTTCTGGGGAACAGGTCTTCTTCTTCAGACTTCGGCTAAAAAAGAGAATCATCTTCCAGGCTCGGTTCTATTGCTGATTCTTCCCTGCCCCGTATGTGCCACGGTTATTCTCCTTAATCTGACCCTTGCTTATTCCATTTTTTCCATATCCCCTTTTATGGTAACTTTAATACTTTTTATTCTTTTCATCGGAATTATAATTATTACCTTGGGTGTTATTTTTCCTGCCCGGCATAAAATTGGGGCGGACAATTCTTTTTTAGGGATGACCATGGTTCTGATTTCTTTATATTTTTTAATGACTGTTATCATAGCTCCAATATATCCGGATATAAAGGCCGCTTTTGCCATGGCCTGCTCCAATAGTCCCGTGAACAAAGCAGATACTTTTGGTACAACTGTTTTTGCTTTTTCCACAGTTCTACTGGGGGGCATCGGATTTATTAACAACTATTTTTTAAAAAGGAATTGATGTGAATATTTTTCCTGCATTGCAAACCGTTCTTTATACCATATCGACTGCCCTGCTCTATCCGGTTGTAATTTTATTAATTTTTTTATCCCTTTGGCTGGTTATATATACAGGGAGTTTTTTGTCTGAATGGATAAAACGGAGGCAGTTTCGTTCCAGTGAATTGTTGGCCGATTTTTTGGAGGATATTCAAAAAAGAAAAAATATACCCGATAAAATTCAAAAAAGCCTGCCCCTTCATATAGTAAACTATGCTAAAGAATTAAATACTATTCTCCAGGGAAACAGCCAGTTTATGGAGGAGCGGGTGGAGGACCTGAACCAGCGCAAGGAATATTCATTGCTAAAGGATGTGGATAAAATACGTCTTATTGTCCGCATAGGCCCCAGTCTGGGACTCATAGGAACATTAATACCCATGGGAACCGGTCTTGCCGGTCTCACCCAGGGAAATATGGCACAACTTTCTTCCAGCCTTATTCTTGCCTTTACCACAACTGTTGTGGGACTGGCTTTGGGCATTACAGCACATTTTTTTTCAGTGGTTAAAGAACGCTGGCTCATGGAAGATATGCGCCATATAAATCTGGTAACAGAAGCTATGACCAAGGTTGATGGTGACTCTTCGACTGTTTAAAAGATACGGAGTAACTACTCAGCTACGCTGAATCAGTGTATTGCAACAGGTATATATTGGCTGAATAGTTACGATACGGATACGCTTTCAAGCGAGGAATTCAATGAAATATTTGAAAAAAAAACGTTCTGATCACCTTTTAATGGCAAAACATGAAGAACCGTTAAACGGGGTTGCCAATCTTTTTGATGTGGCCCTTGTATTTATAGTTGCCATGCTCCTTTCCCTCATGGCCACTTACCAGGTACTCGATTTTTTCAACCCTGAAAGTGAAATTACTGTTATGAAAAAAACAGAGGGAAGCTGGAAAATTATTACAAAAAAGGGGAAGGATATAAAGGTAAGGAAAGTGACCGATAAAAAAGCAGGGGGAGAAGAAGGTACCAGGCTTGGCACTGCATATCAGCTTAAAGACGGGCGTGTAATATATATTCCAGAGGATGTGACAGATGACAAGAATTAGCCGATTCCCATTTATAAATAATTTTTTCCACCGCCTCCCTTTCTGCCTGGGGATTATCTCTATTTTCGTATTCATTCTTTTTTCTCTGACTTCTTCCACTGCCCAGGGTGATATCGCTAAAAAAAAAATTGCCATGGTTATAATGTCCGGTGACAGCATTGTTGCAGCCAGGGCATTTAAAGAGATCAAACAGCTTCCAGGAATTTCAGACAGATATTCCTTCTCCTTTTATACGGATCGGGAGATAAGAAGCAACAGGGTTAAAAAAGACCAGATCCAGGAATGCGACATAATATTAGCCGATTTCATGAATAAAGGGATTGTAAATTTTTTGGCCTCTAATGTAAAAAAAGGCTCAAAAGTTTACAGTCTCCGGTGTGCATATCTTGCTGACAAATTAAAAAGCAAAGAGATCGAGCTCAATGCTCAAACAGAAGCGTACTACAAATCAGCTACCCATGAAAATGTAAAAAATCTTCTCCTTCTGGTCTTATCAAAGGAAGGTGAGAAATACTCCTATGACAAACCTTTCCTCCTCCCAAAATCTGGTATATTTCACCCTGATGCCCCAAATATTTTTTCCACATTTGATGAATATATAAAATGGTATAAAAATAGTGGAAAATATAATCCCCAGGGGTTTTGGGTCGGTATACATACTTTTTCCAACTCTGTCCTAAAGGAGCGGGGGAAAGTTGAGGCTTATATGGTTAATTCTTTGGAAAAAGAAAAGATCAATACCTTATCTGTTTTTGGAAGGCCCCCATACCATGAATCTATGGAAGAGTTTTTTCTGGACAAACAGGGAAAACCGCGAGTTCAAATAATTTGCGATTTTTTATTCAGATTCATAAAAGGGGATGACAAAGAGACAAAAAGAATTTTAAAGGCGATAAATGCCCCTGTGTTCATGCCCCTTCTGGCCCATTCAGTCACCATTGAAAAGTGGAAAAGATCCCCTGTGGGTATCTCTCCTTTGAGAATAGCCTGGCAGGTATGCATGCCTGAACAGAATGGAGCAATAGAACCTTCCATGGTTGGGGGAAAAACAGCTTTTAGTCTTAAAGAGATGACCGATGTGGTTTTCGATACAGTACCAATGGAAGAAAATATAGATTTTCTGATAAAGAGGATTAAAGGATGGTACAGACTTCAGTCCCTGTCTGCTAAAGAAAAAAAAATAGCCATACTCTACTGGAACCACCCCCCTGGAAAACAGAACATTGGCGCAAGTTATCTTAATCTTTTTAAATCTATTTCGAATATTTTAAAGGCCATGGAAAAGAAGGGGTACACAATAAAAGACCCCCTCCCTTCAGAGGAAGAAATAAAAAAGCTGATACTCCTCGGGGGTAGAAATGTGGGTTCATACGCTCCCGGAGAACTGGATAAATTAATAACAAAGGGGAAAGTCATACAAATACCTGTGACACAGTACAAGAAGTGGTTTAAAGAACTTGACACCCATTTTCAGGAAGAAGTTCTCCGTCAATGGGGTAGTCCCGATGAGTTTAAGCTCATGGCAAAAAATAATAATATAATTATTCCCGCCATTAATTTTGGTAATATTCTTCTTGTTGCCCAGCCCTCCAGGGGATTTTCTGCGGACCCTGAAAAACTTTATCATGACACAAAGCTTTATCCCCATCATCAATATATTGCCTTTTATTTGTGGCTTAAAAAAAAATTTAATGCAAACGCCATAATCAGCCTGGGAAAACATGGTACCCATGAATGGCTCCCTGGAAAACAGGTTGGTCTCTCTCTTTCAGATCCTCCTGAGGTTCTTGCCCAGGATATACCAAATATTTATCCCTATATTGTTGACAATATTGGGGAGGGAATACAGGCTAAAAGAAGGGGAAGGGGTGTTATTATAGATCATTTGATTCCTCCCTTGGAAAAAGGGGGGTCATATATGGAATACAGGGAACTCACAGCTTTGATTGATGAATACCATAATGCCCTGAGTACGGATGCTGCACTGGCAGGGGAAAAGCTTAAACGGGTTCAAAAGATTATACGAAAAACAGGTCTTGACCGTGATCTT
>DAOWMW010000046.1 GCA_030642865.1 Desulfobacteraceae bacterium | reverse complement strand
TAGCATTTTAAGCGTCGATCCATCCTGCCTGACTGCGTTACGAAAACGTATAAATATCTTGATATTCCTGCGTTTTCACGCCTTGTCAGGCAGGCGCCTCAACACTTAAAATTGCCAATTTATTTTCGATCGAATCCTTAGTATCTAATTATCTGCCCGTCCCTTTTTGTAACAATTTGCATTTCGGACAACTGCTTTTGCCCAATCAGGGGTACCAAGCGCATGGATGTGGGAATATGTGGCAAAAACATTTTTCATGGAGATTCCATCCTTTTTATTGATCAAACCCGTCCCCCTTTCCATGGAAAATACCAGTTCAGCGCCTGCCCCGTCGTCCCACGTTAAAACCTTTGAATAGTGAAACTCATGCCCCCTCAGGGTTGTACCCACCTTAAAAAACGGATTCTCTTTTTCAACCAGAATTTTTGTATATCCGTGGCCCTGGGGTTTTTGAGAAAGGCTGAAACTAAGGGGTAAAATGGAGGACATTTTGTAACTTGCGCCATCAATAACCATTTTTTCCCCCAAAAACATAAGGCCGCCGCACTCCGCATATATGGGGAGCCCGGCCATGGCGAGGTTCTTCAGGGCATTTAAAAAACCTCTGTTTGCTGCAAGTTTTTCAGCGTGGGTTTCAGGAAAGCCACCACCAATATAAAGGGCGTCCAGATCAGGAATTATGCTGTCTTCTAACGGACTTATAAAAATAATTTCAGCCCCTGCAATTTTCAGGGCATCCAGATTTTCAGGATAGTAAAACTGAAAAGCAGAATCTTTGCAAATACCTATTAAAGGTTTTGCCTCTGCTTCATCTTTATTCCCTTTTCCTGCTTCACTCGGGAAAATCCCCAAAGGGGAAGTGGAAATCATTTCTTCCAGTTTTACTGGAGAAGCTGCTTTACCAGCAATTTCGGCCAACGCATTAAAATCAATATAGGTTTCTGCTATTTCCGCAGCTTTGTCCAAAGATTTAGCCGCCCACAGATGTTCAGGTGTGGGGACAAGACCCATGTGCCTTTCAGGGAAAATGTTTACACTTAATTTAGGCAAAGCTCCCACAACAGGAACATCACAATACTGTTCAATGGTTTTTCTAAGTATTTGCTCATGCCGGCTCCCGGCAACCCTGTTTAAAATTACTCCCTGGATCTTCACATCAGGGTCAAAACAGATGCAGCCTAAAACAACAGCCCCCATTGTTCTGGTCGATTTTGTACAATCTATGCAAAGTATAACAGGCAGACCAAGAAGTTTAGCCAGTTCAGCAGTACTGGTACTTCCGGTTGAGTCGATACCATCATAAAGTCCCCGGTTCCCCTCTATAACGGCAAAATCTGTATTCAGGGTGTGATGATTAAAGGATTGGGAAATGGTGGGCTGGTTTATGAGAAAAGTGTCCAGATTATAACATGGCCCACCGGCCGCAAGGGATAACCAGCCAGCATCTATGTAATCAGGACCCTTTTTAAAGGGAGCTATTTTTTTTCCTGACTTACTCCACGCAGCAACAATTCCTATGGATATCAATGTTTTCCCAGAACCGCCCCGAAGGGCTGAAATAACAAATCCAGAAGGCTCGGAATTATCTTGCCGTTTTTCAACTACAGACCTTGTAAATTTCATAACAAAAAAAATCAGTTATAGATTTTCCATACGTAACTATTCTGCTACACTGATATCACAACAGATATTGGCTGAATAGTTACTTCCATACTTTATCTAAAAATCCATATTCCCTTTACCTTAAAAATTAAAATCATGCAAGGTCAAAATCGACAAGGTCCGAAGCTGATACACGCCTTTTTTTAATTTTCATCTTCGGCAGCAGCCTGTTTCCCCTTCCCCTTAAGACCAATCATTGTAGTGCTGCCACTTGACCAGTATTCCAGAATTTCTTCTCTTACCATCAGATTAACAAGATTTTTAATATCTTTGTTTTTTTCATCCGGAAGCATCTTGTAAAAATCTTTTAAATAAAATTTTGATTTTGTTTTTAATTTCTTTGTTAGTCCATCGACTATAATTTTTCGGGCTGCGTCCTTATCCATTTTTCCCTCTTTTTTTAAATAAGGAACCGAAAAAATAAAATCCCGGTTCCCCATATATCTCAATAATTACTAAAACTTGAAGTTACTGGTCTGACGCCATGTATAATACGCGGGATCACGGAAATCATCAATAAGATGATGGGTAAATTCAATTTCGCATTTTTCAAAGAATTTTTCCCATCCGATTCTTTCTGCCCATTCACCCAGACGCTCATACTTATTAGCGTCATTTGCATAGGTCTCCACGATTTTTTTAATAACTTTAGTCATGGTTGGCCAGCGAGGCATTTCATTGGGAATAAAAGCGACAACAACCTTGGAAAATTTAGGATTGCTGATTCTGTTTGAAACCTTGCCGCCAACCATAAGTACAATACCATCTCCAACATCATCTGCCAAAGGCATGGATGGACACATGGTATAGCAGTTACCGCAAAACATGCACCTTTCATTCTTAATAGCAACACTGTTTACTTTTGTTCCATCAGCAAGCACAACCTTTGCCGGTTTAATAGCGGCTGTGGGACATGCTGCTATTGCAAGGGGAATTTCGCACATTTTGTCAAGGTACTCATGATCAAGCATGGGCGGTTTACGGTGATAACCGAGAATAGCAATATCAGAACAGTGTACAGCACCACACATATTCAAGCAGCAGGCCATGGAAACACGGAGATGTGCAGGAAGTCTCATGTTTGTAAAGTCATCAAACAGAACGTCCATTGTAGCCTTGACAGTACCGGATGCATCAGTTGCAGGTGTATGGCAGTGGATCCAGCCCTGAGTATGTATTATATTAGTGATTCCCGCGCCAGTGCCGCCAATGGGAAACTTAGCGCTGCCCCCTTCAAATTTTCTGCTCAAAAGGTCCTGTTTTAAAGGATCAACCTTATCCTTGGCATCGACCATGAACTCTATGTTATTTCTTGTTGTAAAGCGCAGATGACCGTCACAATGTTTATCCGCTATTTCACAAAGTTCACGAATATGGGTTACTGACATGAGGCGACATCCGCCGACCCTTATAGTATAAACTTCATCCCCTGTCTCTGAAACATGCACCAGAATACCAGGCTCGAGGATTTCATGATACAGCCATTTACCCTTATTCTGTGCTATTACCGGAGGATAAAATTCATCATATTTCCTGGGCCCGATATCTGTAATTCTGTCTTCCATCGGTTTATCAGGATTATAACCTGAAGATATAAAAGCCATTTTGTTCCTCCCTTATCTTTGGTGATATTTTCTATATTCAGTTACATCACGTTCCCAGCCACCTTCAACCTCATCCTCTTTCCAGAAGATGTAGGGATTGGATCTAGGTTCAATAACATGCTGGGGTACAGCTTTAATTCCGGTTGCAGTAAGAAGTGCCTGGAAACCCTGGCGTTTTATTAATTCACCAAGGCGCTCACGGTTTTTCCCTTCTTCCATCCACCAGTCCCAAATACTTTCGATTACTGCTTTAATCTCATCATAAGGTTCTTCAACCTTAATAAAGGGAACAAGTAGAGAACCCATCTGGGCTCCATCAAGAATAGGTGCTTTAGCTCCTACAAGTATGGAAAGGCCTCTGTCGTTACCGATTCTAAGTGCCCGGGGCATAACATTTATGCAGTGCATACATCTCGTACATTCAGGCGTGTTGATCTCAAGTTTCCCGCCTTCATAACGCATACAGCCTGTGGGACAAAGGCCGACAACCTCTTTCTGGATATCAAAGGGACCCCAGTCGCGGCCTGCGTGGGCACCGGCATTTGAAGGAATCTCACCGGCAACGTATGCTTTTACAGCTTCCTGATCAATACGGATATCATCTTTCCATGTTCCTATAAAAGACATATCAGATCTGGCAATGGATGCTACGCAGCAATTGGGACATCCATCAAATTTAAATTTAAATTTATATGGAAAAGCAGGACGGTGAAGCTCATCCTGATATTCGTTTGTCAATTCATGACAAATGGCCTGGGTGTCATAACAGGCATACTCACAACGGGACGACCCTATACAATCAGATGGAGTTCTAAGATTAGAACCTGACCCTCCAAGGTCTTGATTAAAAGTGTGAGTCAACTCATAAAAAATTTCTTCAAGCTGTGGAGTGCTGGTGCCAATAAAAATAATATCACCGGTGGAACCGTGCATATTGGTTATTCCACTCCCGCGGAACTCCCACAGATCACAAAGTTGTTTTAAATACTCTGTAGTATAATATTTTCCAGCGGGTTGACTAATACGCATTGTATGAAAATGCGCAACGCCAGGAAACATCTCGGGCTGATCACAATATCTACCAATAACACCGCCGCCATAACCGAACACGCCTACTATTCCGCCATGTTTCCAATGGGTTCGGCCATGTTTATAGGAAAGCTCAAGGACGCCAAGAAGATCTTCCACAGCATCAACCGGGGTTTGAAATTCAACGCCCTTTTCGTTTTTCGCTCTTGAAGCAGCTTCCTGTTTAAGATCAGATACGAAACTTGGCCATGGGCCTGATTCCAGCTGATCCAACAAGGGAGTTTCATGTTTTGCCATTATTTTACCTCCATTAATTTAATAAATCTTAACCTTTAATATCTTTACCTATGATACTTAAAGGTCATCTCCTCTCACCAATATATTTACAAATAACTTCTGTATAGTTTCCTATAGACCTTAAAATAAGGAATAGGTTTAATTTAATAGTAAATAAATTTAATTTAAATAGATTTATATAAAAACTATTTAAATGTTTGTCAATAAAAAAGGATTTCTATCATGTTAAATCTTATTTTATTTTAGCCTTAGGATTGGGAATAAAATAAATTACACATAATTACGCCGGGCTTGTGGTCGTCTTCAAGGCGCATCAATGGTTGCATACTCGGAGTCTGTGACCATTGATGCAACACGGAAGACGGGTACAAGAACAAGTAATTATGGTAATTTATAAAATTCACGATCCTTATATAATCAAGAAGCATTTACAGCCAGAGCTTTCACGAGTATAAAAAATTTTGGAACAAGGTTTTAGCAAAAAAACACAGATTCATTTGGTCAGACAAAATTACGCAGGTAATTTAAATTCCCTTACAGGTATTTTTTATTACATTGTAAAGCAGATCCCCATGCTCATAAATGGAATTCTTTATAATGTCAACCTCCGGTGAAAGCCTGTTATATGAATCTAAAACAGACTCCAATGAATCATGCAGATCTTCTTTGGTTATATTCAGTAAATATTTTGTAAAACAGAGATCAACTGAATCATTTAAGCAGGGAGGAACAGCTTTTATGGCAAGCCCCTGGAGCAGCCCATTTAAGGCTCCCTGCACAGCAATTTTGTCCAGCCAGGCTGTATCTCCCACCCCATCGAATCTGTCAAGGCGCATCCTCATTGAAAGATTTATAAAAAACAGATAAAGGGCATCAAGGATGACCTCGGAATCCATGGGATCACCACTGGCATTTTCAAACATGGGTGCGTATTGCCTTGCTGTCACAAGCCTTAATAAGAGCTCATCTTTTTCCTTTTTAACAACAAAATCCCCTGCAGCATGGTGCCATGGAAAAATCTGTTCAAAAGTTTCCATGTTATAATAATACGTAAGAATTTTCCCCACCTGGGTGTGGAGCTCAAGGGTATCTTCAATGGTTAAAAAAAAATCATCATTCCCCTGATCCCAGACTTTTATTTTTCCTTTACTCCCCTGTGAAACATGGAACTCATTAAAATCTTTAAACCATTGCCCCAAAAACATCAGGATGCTCTTATTGGCCGTGTTTGTACAAACCTCCCCAATTCCATAAACTCTGGGGAGATATGCAAAAGAAAAATCATTGCCAAGGCTGTTTAAAATCTCATATTCCCTTTTTATGCAGGCTTTGCCCCCATCGGATATTGCACAGTTTAGTACAAAAATCAGAATATTTTCATCCAGCTTAATCTCCACCCGCGCAGGATGGTAGAATTGGCCATGTTTTTCCAAAAAAATATTAACTTCTTTGATCCCTTTAACATCTATCTCATACTTAAGGCAATCCAAAGCAGCCTGCAGAATAATTTTAAATCCATTTTTTTCTAAAAAAGAAGACGCTGCGCAAAAATAATCTCCATAGGTAATATCCGAAGAAATATCTTTTCTGGAATTTTTTAAAAAAGCCTCCCTTCCAATGGGTAATTGAGCTTTCCACAAATCATTTTTCTTTGTCACCTGGCAGCTTTCATCGGATAAAAAATAATTGAACATCAAACTTCAAGGGGTTTATCCCTTGCTCCTGTGCTGATTTATCTCTTCTATAATCTGGGGTGCCACTTCAAACCCAAGCTCAAGCGCCCTGTCACAATGCTCAATTGCCTTGGAATTTTCTCCTTTTTCAAGATATGCTATGGCCAGATTATTATGAACCAGAGAAAATTGAGGTTCTATTCTAAGAGCTTTTTTACCTGCCTCAATACTTTCATCAATCAGCCCTTTCATCAAATAGGCAGAGGCGAGGGTCGCATATGCCTGAATAAAATTTGAATTAAAGGAAATAGCTTTTTGTAAAGAAGTTATCCCTTCGTCAATATTCCCTTTTTGAATCTGCACAAAGCCTATATTCCCATAACCTTCGGCAAAGCCTGCTCTAACCTTTACAGCCTGCTGATTATACGCAAGGCAGCTATCCATATCCCTCCGCTGAAGAGCTATCCCCCCAAGCTGCACATAGGCTTCAGCCATAGTGGGGCTACAGTCAATGGTTTCAAGAAATTCTTTTTCCGCTTCATCATATTCTTTCAATCCCATGAGGGCCACAGCAAGATTATAATGGGAAAGCCCGCATCCGGGATTCACCGCAAGATTTTCTTTTTGACTTACAATATACTCATGCACATTTTTTGCTTTATCCATACTCTAATAAATTCCTGTTTCAATATTAAAAACCTTCTTGAAAATTAATTTTCGTAACTATTCAGCCAATATCCACAACAACAGGTATAATCTACGTAATTACTAATTTTCAAAAGCCCGCAGACAAAGAAGTATAGTTTTAATATTTTTTTTAAAAGTCTATAAAATACTCCCTTCCTTTTTATCAGGGAAAAATCTTTAGTAAAAAAAGTATATTCACGAAAGATCAGTATTTTTTATAATTTATAGTATCAATCTTGATGAGTATATAATATTTATACGTTCAATTGCAACAACCTTTTACTTGACATGGTAACGTTGTTTTTCTACATTCGCATTATATATAGATTTTTGGATTTGCTCATGGCATTGACCATATAATGAGCTTTGGCATCTGATGGCCAAATGCTGTGACTACAGGCTTAAAGATACTGATTGGGGAAGGCCGGAGGGAGGGAAGCGTATTATATAATACGCCGATGACCGATAACTCACCCAAAATTTTTATTTTGAGGGCTACACCACATATAAAGAAAGGATTCATATGATTTCAGGATGTTACACCGCACTGGTTACGCCGTTTAACAAAGAAAATGTTGATTACAACGGCCTCAAAAGCCTTGTTGACTTCCAGATTAAAAACGGCATTACCGGAATACTGGCCGTGGGTACCACAGGGGAAAGCCCCACCCTTTTGTGGAAAGAGCATAACAAAATTATAAAAGAAATAGCTGCCAAAACAAAAAATAATTGTCTCTGCATAGCGGGTACAGGGAGCAATAATACAAAAGAATCTATTAATGCAACAAAACATGCTGCCAGGACAGGAGTAGATGCAGTACTACTGGTGGATCCATATTATAACGGGCCGAGCTCCCTTGAAATTAGAAGGGAGTATATTGAGCCTGTGGCAAAAGCATTTCCTGAGATGGAAATTATTCCCTACATCATACCGGGAAGAACCGGTGCTCAACTGCTTCCTGAGGATCTCGCCATACTAAACAATACCTTCAAAAATATTAATACCGTTAAAGAAGCAACAGGGAATATCGACAACATGAAACAGACCAGGAAATGCTGCGGGCCTGATTTCACAATTTTGTCAGGAGACGATTCCATGACCTCGCAGATGATCACCGATGATGACATAAAAGCTTCGGGAGTAATCTCTGTGCTGTCGAATATTATCCCTGGTCATGTCTCCAAAATAGTTGAATTGCTAACAAACAAAAAAATTGAAAAAGCCAAAGAAATTTTATTAGCGGTGGAGCCTCTTTATGAACTCGTAACCGTAACTACCAAAGAGATAACCGAGCATGGGGAAGTTACCTGCCGTGCCAGAAATCCCCTGGCTGTAAAAACGCTGATGTCCATCCTTGGAATGCCTTCCGGAGGGTGCAGAAGACCATTGGGCAAAATGACTCAAAATGGTATTGATCAGGTACTCGAAACTGCTCGCAAAGTTCAGGGGAAAAACCCTGAGGTATTCAAGCCTGTGGAGGATTTTTTCCAGGTCGATGTAAACGCCAGATTAAATGATGCTGAAAACTGGAAGGATCTGTATTACTACAATTATTAGAAATTAAATTTAAAGTGCTATAGACTTTCAGGCAATAAATCGGGTTAGGATTCGATCGAAAATAAATTGGCAATTTTAAGTGTTGAGGCGCCTGCCTGACAAGGCGTGAAAACGCAGGAATATCAAGATATTTATACGTTTTCGTAACGCAGTCAGGCAGGATGGATCGACGCTTAAAATGC
>DAOWMW010000144.1 GCA_030642865.1 Desulfobacteraceae bacterium | reverse complement strand
TTATTAAAAGATAAAACATCCTGCAAAAAAAGTCTGGCAGCGGGGAAAAGAGAAACACTAAAAGCACTCAGGAGCAACTGCCAAATCCTGATTAACCTGGTCGATGAACTGGAAACCCCGTAAACCCGAAAATGAGGCCTATGATTTTTTTTGAAGTATACTGAGATAAAAAAGAATAACCCCCCCTGCCATTATCCAGATTCCGGCCCAAAAGGTATGATTCAGAGATGAAAAATCCATTACTATTCCTGCGACAAAAGCCCCTGCGAACATTCCAAGGCTGTGAGCCATTGTAATTAGCCCCATGACAGATCCCATGGCTTTTGCACCATGTCCTTTTATTATTGCCTCTGCCATAATCGCGGGGGTTGAAATTCCTCCACCCAGACCAAAAATTATATTTCCCCAGATGAGATTATTAACATTACTTGCCCTGGCAAAAAAAAAAAATCCTGTTGTAGCGATTAATCCTCCGATGACGATCATTATCCTTTTATCCATCCGGTCTGCCATATAACCCATGGGTATGTGGATCACACCGCTTACTCCGGTGCCCAGCATCAGCAGGAAACCTGTGCCTGAACCTGTAAGATTAAACCCCAAACCAGCCAGCAATGGAAGAAATCCCCAGGCAATACCTATGCATGCAGCATAGGAAAATCGATAAATAAATAAACCGGCCATCTGCCTGTCCCGAAGCAGAACACTCCATGATCCTGGCATTTTTTCCCTGTGGCAAATTTTTTTTTCATTTTTTGCAGAAGGGAGCCAAAACAGGCTGGCTAAAAAAGCTATTCCAGTCAGGGCGCCCATGCTGAGAAATGATGCATTTATGCTTAATTTATCACTAATCAGACCGCCGATTAACGGGCCTATACTTAACCCCATAAAGGCTGATAAATTAAAACAGCCCATTACAAACCCTTCCTTTCCCGGAGGGGTGATATCCCCAATATAAGCCTGGGAAACAGGCATGATCATGGCAGAGCCCACCCCCTGTAAAAGCCGTATGACAATCAGATGATTTACGGTTCCAGCGGTTAAAAATGCCAGGGAGATTATTGTGTAAACAAAAAGACCTGTAATAATAAAAATTTTACGCCCTTTTTTATCTGAAAGCCTCCCAAAATATGGAAGAAAAATTGTTCTTGAAAGGGAAAAAGAGCCAAAAATTGCCGCTATATAAAGCCCACTCGCTCCAAGATCATGGGCATATATGGGAAGAAGGGGCACCACTATTCCCACCCCTGTTACAGCCGCAAAAATAGAAAAAAAAAGGGCTATAAAAATTTTTTTATTTACTTTCAGCATAAAATTTTTCTTTGGGCGGGTTGAAATATCCGTGTTTAAGGTGCGGGAAGCTTTTTTTAAGACTCTTTAAGATATTTGCCATTCCAATGGGGGAGCCAGGGGTTCCAATTTTATTCATTGTTTCATAATATCTCAAAGGGTCAAAATTCAGATTTCTCCATTGAATAAGATTGATGGGATATTTTTTTAAAAAAAAATTAAGGGCTTCAAATTCTTCAGGGGAATCGGTAAATCCAGGGGAGTTCAAATAATTTATTGAGATAAATCTGTTTTTATTTAAAACTGTTTCAATGCTCTTTAAAACATCTTCAAAAACATAACCTTTCGGTCTGAAATATGCTTCATAAAATTTTTTCCTAACGCTATTTAAACTTATTCGGAGGCTATCCAGACCCGCATCAAATAAATCTGACAAAATATCCGGGCTTGAGGCATTGGTGTTAATATTGATGGTACCATTTTTTGTTTTGGAACGAATCATCCGCACCGCAGGCCTGATAACGTGGGCAGCAAGAAGGGGATCCCCTTCACAGCCCTGGCCAAAGCTTACCACAGGCATTTTGACTCTTTTAATATGCTCCAGCGCAATTTCGGCTATCTCGTGGGGCTCGGGTGTAAAATCGATTCTATCCTGTGCCTTGGAAATTTTGGTGCTTTGCTGAGAAGAAAGACATCCCAGACACTGCGCGTTGCAGGCCTTTGATGTGGGAAGGGGGGCTTCATATCTAGCCAGAAAAAAATTTTTCCCAGCGGGACAGCCATATTCCAGAGCACATTTTTCCAGATGTTTTCGGAGTCTGTTTCCAGGCATTTTTTTTCTCATTTGCGCAATCCCGGCAACAACTTTTTCCTGTTTCATAAACCTTAGATCCTGCCGTTTTTCCATGGTCACACAGATCGCTGCCGACCTGAAGCCTCCATTTATCCATCCCACTGCACCATAAGAAAAAATAGGAAGAGTTTCCGCACCGTTATCCTCTTTATATGCACTAACAAAAGTGACAACATAACCAGGAGAATTAAAAACCGAAACAGGGAATATCGCATCTCCGGGAATATGGGGATGATTAGTTAAAATTTCAATCTTTTTTTTAGATAAATTGTATAATACCGGTTTTCTGTTGGGAAGAAGCATGAGCTCACTCCCATGGGGCATTTTCACAGTTGTATCAAAAGTAAGGGGAACAAGATATGTTCCAGCCATACCCACAGCAGCATATCCCTTTAAATCAAAGATCTTCCCATCTTCATTTGCCACAACCGCTGTCACCAGTTTGTTATTTGCTAACCGACTCATTCGTTCCAACGCTCCTGATCACTCTTAAAAACAAATTCACCTTCACCAATAAGTCTCAACTCCTTCCTGACCAGACTCTCTATATATTCTGAATCATTTTTAAGCCGATTTATTTCACGGTAAAGGGAAAGATTCTGGTCTGCAAGGATTTTATTTTTTTCTGTTAATGAAGACCTCTTTTTTTCCAGCGCCACAAGATCAAGCAAACCATTATTACTAAAAATAATCAAACAGACAAGTATAACAAGAGAGAGGATTGCTGCTGATAAAAGAATTTTTTTCCCCATACCCACCTGCCTTTTATTTTTGTACATTTTTTTCCCAGGGCAACCACGAGGGTTGCCCCTGCTGAGCAGTTACGTTATCTCTTTTGAAATACCTTAATAAGGGACAGAAATTCATGGCTTTTAACAAGAAACGATAAAAAAGAATAAGTCATGCACCCTGCAATAATACAGATAACAATCCTGTACAAAAGGCTGATTGTGGTCATATCCCCTGATAAATTTAAAGAAACTGTTATTCCCCAAACAACTCCCCCCATAACCATAGAGCAAAATATGGTTTTGCACGCAGCCTTAACTATATTTTCCCATCCAAAACTTCCTAATTTTTTCCGAATAACGCTTATTAAAAGAATCAGGTTTATCGCAGAAGCAAGGGAGGTGGACAGGGCCAGTCCACCATGACCAAGAAATTGCATTAAAATAACCCCCAGAATAATATTGGCAAAAATTGAGACAGTCGCCATCATGACCGGTGTGACAGTATCCTGGAGTGCGTAAAACATTGAAACAACAATTCGTACAGCAGCAAATGCCCATAACCCGGCAGTATAGTATAAAAGGGCGCAGGCAGTCAACCGCGCAGCATCAGCATTAAAGGCACCTCTCTTGAAAAGAAGGGCTATAATCGGTTCCCGCAAAAGCATAAGCCCCACCATGGAAGGAATTGTAATAAAAAGGACAAGGTTCAATGCATAGGCAAAGGTCTTTTTTAATCCCTCCAGGTCTTTCGCAGCAGCCTGTCTTGACAGGCTTGGGAGAACAGCAGTTGCTGTTGCTATTCCAAAAATACCCAAAGGAAATTGAACCAGACGATCTGCATAATAAAGATAAGATATGCTTCCTTCCGGCAGGAGAGATGCCAAAAGGGTTCCCACGAGAATATTTATCTGGTAAACAGCAGCCCCGAATATGGTAGGGATCATAAGCAGACCTGCTTTTTTTATACCTGGATGATACCATGGAACCTTCTTCCAAAAATAAAAACCCTTTTTAATTAAAAAGGGAACCTGAAGGCCAAGTTGCAATGCCCCTCCTGCTAAAACACCCAGGGCAAGCCCTGTTACAGGATCAGACATATGTGGGGAAAGAATAAATACCGATGCTATCATGGCGATATTTAAAAAAACCGGAGCAAGAGCAGGGGCTAAAAAATGATCCATTACATTTAAAACTCCCATAAAAAGGGCAGTGAGTCCTATAAAAAAAATATATGGGAACATGATTCTGGTCAGTAGAACCGTTAATTCAAATTTTTGAGATGACGCTGTAAACCCGGGAGCGATCAAGCTGACAATCAAGGGAGCAAGCAATATTCCGGCAAGAGATACTATCGCCAGGACTATTGAAAGAAGCCATGCAAAAGATCCAGCCATGCGAAAGGCTTCAGCCTTTCCACTATTTTTATAATATTGGGTGAACACGGGAATAAATGCGATGATCAGGGATCCCTCTGCAAAAAGTCTCCGTAAAATATTGGGGATTCTGAAAGCAACAAAAAAAGCATCGGCAACAAGGCCGGCACCGAAAAACCAGGCAATTATCGCATCTCGTAAAAATCCAAAAATACGACTTAAAACAGTTGCTGCACCAACCACACCGGCAGCCTTTGCAACACGTTTATTCTCTGAAGGTTTTGAATTTGAAATTTTTTTTACCCCAATGAGAACCATGGTAAGGGTTCGCACAAAAATAAATTGGCAATTTTAAGTGTTGAGGCGCCCGCCTGGCAAGGCACAAAAGTGCAGTAATATCAGGATATTCCTGCACTTTTGTAACGCAGTCAGGCGG
>DAOWMW010000109.1 GCA_030642865.1 Desulfobacteraceae bacterium | reverse complement strand
TGATTAAAAAAAAGTAGTAGCGTCCTGGTAGAGTCTTGCAAAAGGGAAGTTTATTTGTTTTTGCAGCGTATTGAATAAATTTATTTTTTAATAGCGGGAAAAACAATTAAACTTCCCGTATTTTGTCTATTTTATTTCTTGCAATTTCCTAACCGAACACTACTAAAAAAAAAGGAGAAAATACATGCCAAAATTTTTTGAAGGAAAACTTCGGGCTGATGGGAAAAAATTTGCCATTATTGTCAGCCGTTTTAATGCTTTTATTTCGGAAAGACTCCTTGAGGGCGCCCTTGATGCGCTCATCCGTTCAGGAGCAAATGATAGTGATATAGGTGTGGTCAGGGTTCCAGGTGCTTTTGAGATACCCCTCCTTGCAAAAAAAATGGCAGAGTTGAAAAAATATGATGCTATTATTTGCCTTGGGGCAGTGATAAGAGGTTCCACACCTCATTTTGATTTTGTATGTGCAGAGGCCACAAAGGGTATAGCTTCTGTTGGAATGGAAAACGGTATACCCGTAATTCTGGGAATTTTAACAACCGATACCATTGAGCAGGCCATTGAACGTGCCGGAACAAAAGCAGGGAATAAGGGATGGGAAGCGGCAGTGGCAGCAATTGAAATGGCAGATCTCTTAAAAGTTGTTGTTTAGTGCCTGTCCATAAATGGTCTTAAACACCAGTTAATCAACAAACCTGGCGTATTGTTAATTAACAGCCCCATGGGTTTTCAGTCTGGGGATTCAAGCTTTTAATCTTTTTGCAGGTAGATACTTTGTATGGCCATTGAAAAACGACGCAGATCACGGGAACTTGCAATGCAGGCTCTTTTTTATATGGATATGAGGCAAAAAAAACCGGAGGAGATGATATCTTTTTTTGAAAAATATTTTCTATCTTCAAAAAAAGTCCCGTTTTTTTTTATGAATATTGTAAAGGGGGTCGACCTGCATAAAGAGGAAATTGATTCAATCATAGAACAATTTTCCAGTAACTGGAAAATAAGCCGAATGTCCTGTGTAGATAGAAATATAATACGCATTGCAGTTTATGAGCTTCTTTTTTGTGATGACATTCCCGCAAAAGTATCCATAAACGAAGCAATAGATATAGGGAAAAAATTTGGGGATAAAGATTCCGGTTCATTTATTAATGCTGTTTTGGACAGTATACGGATAAAGTTTGAGAAAAAAGAGGCCTAAGGGTTCGCACAAAAATAAATTGGCAATTTTAAGTGTTGAGGCGCCCGCATGGCAAGGCACAAAAGTGCAGTAATATCAGGATATTCCTGCACTTTTGTAACACAGTCAGGCGGGATGCATCGGCGCTTAAAATGTTAAGTTATTTTTGCGCGAGCCCTAACTTCTTATTATTTTTTTTGCTCTGCCTGTGGGGCATGTTGATTATTGAAAATCCATGGATTTTTAAATAATTAGGATTGTGGATGAAATAAATTCACGATTCTTACCCAGAATGGAGGATATTTTGATTATAAAAGGACTTGCCGTGGGGCCGGTTATGGCCAACTGCTATATATTGGGCTGTGAAGATACTAAAGAGGCGGTTGTTATAGATCCAGGTGATGAAACAGACAGAATTCTGCTCATGCTTGCAGAGTCGAACCTTACAGTGAAATATATACTAAATACCCATGGACATTTTGATCATGTTGGAGGGAATAAAAAATTAAAGGATGCCACAGGCGCAGAATTAATGATTCATCCCCTTGACGCCGAAATGCTTGGGATGACTGCCGAAAATGCTTCTGCCTGGGGTCTTAATGGAGAAAATTCTTTTCCTCCTGATAAAACAATAGAAGAAGGTGATAAGGTTTCATTTGGAAATATCACATTGCAAATCATTCATACCCCGGGTCATTCTCCAGGGGGGATTTGCATGTATGATGGAGGTGATTCTGTTTTCGTGGGAGATACGCTTTTTCAAGGGTCCATTGGACGTACCGATTTTCCTGGATCAGACCATGAAACTCTTATATCGAGTATCAGAAATAAGCTGTTTATACTCGATGCCGACGTAAAAGTTTATCCTGGACATATGGGGAACACCACCATAGGACAGGAAAAACGATTTAATCCATTTTGCGGAGTTGGTTAATTAAAAGAGCCTGCCACTTTAAAACAGCTCAAAAAAATTATTTTTTTCTTCCCTTAGCACCCAGCGAAAACAAGGATTTTTTAGTTCAGATCAGGGAAGTTTAATCGTTTTGCAGCTATTGAATAAATTTATCCAAAAATAGCGGAAAAAATAATTAAACTTCCCGTGTTTTGGCTATTGTGTTTTTTGCAATTCCCTAACCGGACACCACTGATTAATTTTGTAATTTCATCTTTAATTGCAGCATTTAACTTTATGTTATTTCCATGTTTTTCTGCTGATTTTTCCATTTTTTTGTGTGGGCATGGGCAAACTCCATGATTATATATTTTAAAAAAATGTTTCTTTTTTCTAAATACAATATTTTAAAACCAAATGCCTGTATTTTTTTTTTCTTGATTATTTTTTTTTCAACATATGCCCATTCTTTCCCTGGTGAAAAAGGTAAACTTTTCAGTGATAATGCTAAACTTCCCTGGGAGATCTCTGCGGATGAAATATCATATAATAATAAAGCCGGTGAATATACTGCAAAAGGGAATGTGGTGATAGACAAAGCAGGTATGCACCTTAAAGCAGATCTTGTCCGCTATAATTTTAAAAAGGCTTATGCATCAGGATCCGTGGTAATAACCACCCATGGTGACCGTCTTTCTGGAACCAGTGTTGAAATAAATTTTGAAGATCAAACAGGGGTTGTGGAAAATGGAGAAATTTTTCTTGAGGAAAATCATTTTTATATAAAAGGTGATTATATAAAAAAAACAGGTATTAATACCTATCAGATAGCAGAGGGGAGGATAACAACCTGTGATGGAGAAAATCCATCCTGGAAAATAACCGGCAAAAACTTAAGGATTACCCTGGAGGGATACGGCCTTGTCAGCCACGCAACCATCTGGACAAAAAATGTTCCTTCATTCTACATACCTTTTCTTGTTTTTCCTGTAAAATTAAAGCGTCAAACCGGTCTTCTTTCTCCTGGAACAGGGTTTTCTGATAGAAGAGGCCTTGAATATACCCAGCCTTTTTTCTGGGCTCTTAGCAAAAATTCCGATTTTACTTTTTATGAGCATCATATGAGCAAACGGGGTGATAAGCTTGGCCTGGAGTACAGGTACGTTTTTGACCAGTTCACAAAGGGTACAGTAATGTATGATTTTCTGGATGACAGAAAAGTAGACAATGGTAAAACAGACTCAAGCAGTGATTGGGGCTTTGATGATCCAGGGCAAAATATTCTGAGGCCGAATTCT
The DNA here is from genome assembly GCA_030642865.1 of Desulfobacteraceae bacterium. Lineage (GTDB taxonomy): Bacteria > Desulfobacterota > Desulfobacteria > Desulfobacterales > BuS5 > DAOWMW01. Next base: position 2,057 of record DAOWMW010000109.1, on the reverse strand, counting down.
GATCGGTACTGGTTCAGGACAAAACAGAATTTTGCTTTTCCCTTCAATTTTCACGGAAAACTTGACATGGATATTGTTAGTGATCAGGATTACCTTAATGAATTCAAAAAAGGGATCACCGGCTATAATGCTGCCAATAGATATTTTTTGAAAAATTTTAATCGTGAACTGGACGATCTTAACGATTCTGTCCGGGTAAACAGTTTGAATTTAACTAAAACATGGGAAAAGTACAGCCTGAATGCGGGCACCCGCTGGTATGATGATGTTATTGCAAGACGTCATGATTTGCCGGATATTAATCAGCAAAAACTTCCGTATATTCTATTCGATTCCATGAAACAGCAGTTTTTTACAACACCTTTTTTCTGGGATCTTGAATCTGATTATTCCTACACATACACCAGGGACGGTTCAAGGGGACACAGGGGTGAAATTCATCCAAAGCTCTATTTGCCATATAAGTTCGGCAAATTTCTTTCTGTTGAGCCCTTCATTGGAATCAGCGAAACCTTTTGGCATGCTGATAAAAGGGAGGAGCATGTAAAAAAAGATAGAACAGATTCAAGAGCACTTTATGATATTGGACTGGATCTTTCCACGGAAATATACAAAATTTTTGATTTAAAAGGCAGCAAAATCGAGTCTCTTAAACATATCATACGGCCATCTGTTGCTTACGAATATATTCCTCCAGCCTCCCAGAGAGAAAATCCTTCTTTTGTTTCCTGCATGGAAAATAAAAATCTTATTACATACTCCATTACAAATACTTTTATATCAAAATTAAAAAATAAAAAACTCGAAAATTCCAGCTTAAACAATGCCCCTTTGGAATACGATTATCATCAAATTTGCCGTTTGGAGCTAGAACAAAGTTACAACATAGATGAGCAAAGGGAGGATGATTCTTCCAAATGGCTAAACGGCCGTAATCAGCGGCCTTTTTCCCCCATATTTGCTCGTATTGAGATTAATCCTTTTAAAAATCTCCATATAGAGGCTGATGCCAACTGGTCCACTTATGACAGTGCCTTTGAAACAACTGGGATTAAATCAAGTGTGTCTGACAAGAGGGGTGATTCATTTTTCCTTGAATACAGATATAATCGAAATTTTTTAGACTATGGGGAAACCATTGAGTCGATATATTCAAATGTTTTATTAAACATATCTAATAATTTATCCTTATATGCTGAAATAGAAAGGGATATAATGAATAATAAAGGGATTGAATCAGGTATGGGCTTTTTGTATGCTTCCCAGTGCTGGGCTGTAAACTTTGGGTTTTCCAATGAGGATGGGGACATGGAATATGCTTTTATGGTGGAACTCTATGGACTCGGCGGTTTTGGCAAAGAATCCCTCATAAGAGACAGAGTAAAAAATGTATTTGAAAGAAAATAGGGTGACTGTCAGATATACTTGAAGTCTGTTTGCATCTTTTAAATCTGACTTGGCCGATACATACCCTCATTTGTCATAATGATATAATTTCTTAAAGAATGAATAATATAACATTTGATTTTAAATTGTTTTTAGGGTTCGCTCAAAAATAAATTGGCAATTTTAAGTGTTGAGGCGCCTGCCTGACAAGGCGCGAAAGCGTAGGAATATCAAGATATTTATACGTTTTCGTAACGCAGTCAGGCAGGATGGATCGGTGCTTAAAATGTTAAGTTATTTTTGAGCGAGCCCTAAGCGCAGATATGGCGAAAAAGAGAGTTTTTGCCGGGCACTATTTAATATGTTCCACTACCTTGTTGATATTTTTTTGGGGGAGCATTATTTTTTGACCATCAGAATTTTCAAACATAACGGAATCTGATTTTTCATTGTATTCTGGTTCCCCAATGGATAGGTACTTTTCACCGTCGGTTGTATGAATGGTATAATGTTTTGCACTACAAGCCGCCATAAAGAACAGACTTATACTACACATAATAGTAAGCAATTTTTTTTTCATTGTAACCCCCTTTATTTTTATGAAGTTTTGGTTATTTTTGCCTGTTTTATTTCATTTTCACCCAGTGTGAAAATATGAGACAACATCTTGT
>DAOWMW010000223.1 GCA_030642865.1 Desulfobacteraceae bacterium | reverse complement strand
CAGAAGAATCTAACGATACCGGTGGAGCCTTTAATACATCTTCCGGAAAATTTGAATTCCCCGACTCAGGCAAGGCTTTGCTTCCAGCACCGGGACTTATAGAAATTGAAGGGGATGAAAAGACCTACCCCCTCATTCTCATACCCTATGATTCCATGAGACTTGCCAGCGGCTGCACAGGTGACACCCCCTTTGCAATAAAAACAGTTGAAGACTCTGTCCTGGCAGGGAAAGATTCTCTGGCAGAGATTAATCCAAAGACTGCGGCGCTTTTGGGTATTGCTAATGGAAAATATGCAATTCTGACTACTCCTAAAGGGAAAGCCAGGATTAAACTTAATCTCTCTGAAGGGATCATGCCCGGCCTTGTTGCAATTCCCAGGGGACTTGGACATACTGCAGGGGGAAGGTTCCTTGCTGATAAAGGGATTAATGTTAACGAACTTATCGGCACTCTTGAGGATCCTGTTTCAGGTTTAAACGCGGCCTGGGGAATAAGGGCCAGTCTAAAAAAAGCCTGATCAAATAAAAGACAGCTTTGATTGTAAAAATCGAGGTTGTTTCTAACTTTGGCCATCATATCCCAGAGCCATGGTGAAATTTAAAATAAGCCCTAAAAATCGAATTGATGTTGATCAAAAGAGGTTTTGATGAAAAAAGATCATAAAAATAAAAAATACGGGATGGTCATCGACCTTGACAAGTGTACAGGTTGCGGATCTTGTATGACAGCCTGCATGGCTGAAAATAATGTCCCCTTTAGAGAAGATGAATCAGTAAAGACTTTGAGCATAACATGGATGCGTGTTTACAAATTAGACAACGGAAAGCCATTCCCGGATGCTGATATCTGTTATCTTCCCAGAACATGCATGCATTGCGAAGGGCACCATGGGCATGCGCCCTGTGTATCTGTATGCCCTGCAACAGCAACAGATTACAGCAGCGAAACCGGTATTGTCAGCCAGATCTACACAAGGTGTTTTGGATGCCGTTACTGCATGGGAGCCTGCCCCTATCATGCCCGTTATTTTAACTGGTGGGATCCGGTATGGCCGGATGGCATGGAAAAAATGTTAAGCCCCAATGTTTCCCCACGCATGAGGGGTGTTGTGGAAAAGTGCAGTTTTTGTTTCCACAGATACCAGATGGCCAAAGATAAGGCATTTGCAGAACAACGGGAAAATGATGAAGTTTACGAAGATGAATATCAAACAGCATGCACCCAGGCTTGTCCTTCAGGCGCCATCACATTCGGTGATCTGAACAACCCTGATCATGCTGTATTCAAACTCAAAAAGGATCCCAACGCATTCCGCCTTTTGGAAAGATTGGGGACAAAACCCAAGGTTTATTATATCTCTACAAGGGAATGGGTAAGAAGAGCAGGGGATAATTACCTCGAACATGAGAAAACAGGCTTAAAACCAAAACATCATTAATATATATAGAGAGTTTGTTCGATAATTAATTTCACTTTGGTCAGAGGTGGGGAGGCGTATTCTAATACTCCGGCCACCGATAACGGAGTGAATTTATTTAACTGACAAGCTATAACTATCTTAATCTTTTAGGAGTTATTACTTATGGATTCTGCATTAATACCCAGCGGGGTTAAACGCTGTCCATTGTGGCAATTTTCGTTGTTAATCGGCATCGCTGGAATTGTGCTCTTGTGGGGTGTTTATGCCATGCTCCTTTGCTGGTTAAAAGGTTTAAACCAGACAAATATGAACGATGCCTATGGATTTGCGTTATGGATATGGGCAGATCTTGCAGTTATTGCCATAGGAGGCGGGGCTTTTTTTACCGGCTTCCTGCGATATATCTGTGGAATAGATGAACTGAAAAATATTATAAACTGCACTGTTATAATAGGTGTTATCTGCTACAGTTCTGCTTTGCTGATACTGGGGATAGATGTGGGGCAGCCACTCAGGTCATGGTTTATCTTCTGGCATGCCAATGTCCATTCCATGCTGACAGAGGTTGCTTTTTGTCTGTCATGCTATTTTGCAGTGCTTTGCATCGAATACATACCCCTTGTCCTTGAAAACAGGCAGATTGATAAAATTCCATTTTTTCATCATTTGGGACATAATATGCATGAAATCATGGCGGTTTTTGCAGCCACAGGTGCTTTTCTTTCCTTTTTTCACCAGGGATCACTGGGGGGAGTGGCAGGTGTTCTTTTTGGACGTCCCTTTGCCTTTAGAGAAGGCCTCTTTGTCTGGCCATGGACATTTTTTCTTTTTACATGGTCTGCGGCAGCATATGGCCCATGTTTTTCAATACTCGTTACAAAAATTATCGAAAAAGCTTCGGGGAAAAAACTTGTTAAGGATAATGTTATAACCTCCTTGCCAAAATTTCAGGCTGGATGATTGCCACCTACATTATCGCAAAGATGGCAGACACCATTTACTGGGCCCTGGTCACCGCCCCGTCAAAAGGTCTTGCTTTTATCGATTTTTATTCCAACAATCCATTCTATGGTATCTGGATATTAATTCTGGAAATTGTTATCTGCGGGGTGGTTCCTGCTATTATTTTAATAACTCCCAGGTTACGGAATAATTCATTCCTTTTTATGACTGCTATTATTCTTGGAGTGATTGGGGTAAGCTTAAACCGCTGGGTAATGGTTCTTCAGGTAATGGCGGCCCCTGTTCTTACTTTTGAAAACTGGTTCATGTATTTTCCAAGCTGGCAGGAAATCGCCACCACAATACTCCCTGTTGCATATGGTGTTATCATGGTTGCAGTTTCATTCCGTTATATGCCGGTTTTTCCCCAGGAGCAGGAGTTGAACCCTTTAAATGATGCGACGATGAGTCCTGATCAGGAAATAAGCCCTGCCCAGGCGTAATAAAAAGTTTACAGGAGGTATAGTTTATGTTTCCTTTTAGTTTTGAATGGGTATGGGACGGTGGTCACCTGGTCTTCATGGGTGGACTGTGGTACGCCCTTGGTATTATCGGTATGGGGCTGACTTTTTGTGTGGTAAAATCACTATTTGATGTTTTTAATAAAAAAGAGAGTACAGATCACGGTCATTAGCAGGTTACATTATATAAGATCGTCATATAAATAATTTAAATGGGCAATTAGTATACCTTTTTCAAAATTATCAGGAAAAGTCAGTATACAATTGTCCATTTTTTTATTAATCCATAGATCGTGTCAGTTATGTCCGGTCAGAATCTTGCAGGAGGGAAGTTTAATTGTTTTTGTAGCGTATTGAATAAATTTCTTAGTGCAGCGTAGCCGAAAAATTGCGATTGTTTGAGCGAGGCACGAGCGAGTTTCGCAATTTTGGCGAAGCAAACTTAGAAATTCAAGAAATTTATT
>DAOWMW010000188.1 GCA_030642865.1 Desulfobacteraceae bacterium | reverse complement strand
CTCAATTTAGCCACAGATGATGAAGCTATTCTGGTGGCGGCCAGGGAAAATGAAACATCAGTAAAAAATATCAGCGACTTGCAGGGCATATTAAATGACCTCATGCAGAATGCCAAAATTAATGAATCAGGGAGGCTGGCCGCCAATATCCAGGAATCTGTATGTAAAAAAATGAAAACAAAGTATTCCAGAATAAAAAATAAAGGGGTTAAACAGGCCCCTTTTTATGTTCTTTTAGGTGCACAGATGCCTTCCATATTATTTGAAGCCTCATTTATAAGTAATCCAAAAGAGTGCCAAAGACTAACAAATTCCAAATATCAGGATCATATTTGCGATGGTCTTATTATAGGAATTAAAAAATATTTAAAAGAGATAAACCCCAATTATGTCTTTACCAACAGATAAAAGATGAATCTCACCATTCAGCCACAGATTGTCAGGTAAATACCAGGTTTAAAACTTTGCAAGCTATGCGGTTAGCTATTAGCCAAAATGGTCACAGGATATTTTGTTATTACAAGTTTTTACCCACTGGGTGTTATTTCCTGCTGACGTAATACCCCGGTTTTTCAAAGCAGGGGCGGATTCCATATCCGCCCTGTCCATATCCATATCCGCAGGGCAGAAATGGATTCTGCCCCTGCTGATCGCACAAGTCGAAATTATTCACCCATGCAATTACAAGTTCCACATCTTATATCTTTCAAATAAGGAGAAGAACAGCATGACGACCACAAAGAAAATTGCTTCTTTTATTGCAGAAACTGACTTTACCCTCCCTGCTAAAGAGAGAGAGGTGGTTAAAAGGGTTTTCCTCGATTGCATAGGGACTACATTGGCCGGTTATACCCATGAAATGGGAAAAATAATAACAAATTTTGTAAAAGAATCCGGTTCATCTCCCAGAGCAACGGTGATCGGAGCCGGTTTTAAAACTTCCCCTGCTGATGCTGCCCTTGCCAATGGAACCATGGCCCATGCCCTTGATTACGATGATTATAATCTTGTACTCTGCGGGCATCCAAGTGTTTCTCTTGTTCCCGCGATTCTTGCCCTGGGTGAAGAGCGTGGTATTTCGGGGGAAAAAGCCCTTGAAGCATACATCAAAGGGTATGAAGTAGAATTTAAGCTGGGGGATGCCCTTAACCTCAGACATTATGAATTGGGGTGGCATGCCACATGCACATTGGGTACAATGGGGGCAGCCGCAGCCGCAGCGGTGATACTTGGGCTTGATGTGGAAACAACGAGGATTGCATTGGGGATTGCTGCTTCTGAAGCAGGAGGCTTAAGACAAAATTTTGGAACAATGACTAAACCGCTCCATGCCGGCCTTTCAGCCAAAAATGGTGTAACAGCAGCTTTATTAGCAGCAAAAGGCTTTACCGCCGATAAAAATATTTTTGAAGCAGAATATGGTTTTTGCAACCTTTTTTGCGGAAAAGAGCAATACGATATTAAAACATTAACCAATAATCTGGGAAAACCCTATGCTGTTTTGCAGCCTGGCATAAGTATAAAACCCTATCCTTCCTGTGGCGGTACCCATACTGCATTGGACGGTATCCTCGATCTGGTCAAAATAAATAATATAAAACCGGACGATGTTCTGGAAATCAAAGTCAATTGCAGTGATTTACTCCCCAGGGTTTTAATCCATTCCAGTCCCAAAAGCGGTCTTGAGGGGAAATTCAGCATGGAGTATTGTATGGCCATGGGTCTTCTTGACAGAAAAGCAGGTCTCGAACAATTCACAGATGAAAAAGCGACTGACCCAATAACAATTCAGACTGTTAAAAAAGTAAAAATAAAAACAAGACCATTAAATGACAATAAAACTGATGTATTTGTCGAAGTGACAATAAAACTCAATAATGGGACAGAATTGTCCACCCAGGTTGATACTGCAAAGGGAAACCCGGACGCTCCCCTTAGCAGGGAGGAATTAACAGCCAAGTTTAAGGACTGTGCCAGACTTGTTTTACCCGAAGATAACGCAGATCGGATAATAGCGATTATGGATGATCTGGAAAACATTCAGGATATCAGGAAATTAACAAAACTCCTTATACCTTAAGCCCGGCGCAATTATGGGTAATTTATTTCATCCCCAATCCTAAGGGCTCGCCCAAAGATAAAAAAGTTGATGCTCTTCCGCTACTGATCAAAATCAGTTATAACCAGAAATATACTCCCCCTTTCCAATGAAAAATTATCTTGATATAAAAAAAAATAAAATACTTGCTGCAATATATGGAGGCAGGTTTAAAGAATTTTTAAGACTATATAATGACCTCCTTGAAAATATAGAAACAGTCAATTTTTTTTCGGAGGAAGATCAGAAAAAAATAAATCAGATTCAGCATATTGTAAAAGTTTTTTTTCCTGAAATAACAAAAAACTGCAACGGGGAAAATGTTTATAAAAAAATCCGGAAAAAAAATGCGGAAATTGCAAGGAATCAGCTAAGAAATGTTGAACATGTTGAATATAATGTATGGAAACAAAGACTCGGATTAACTGAAAAACAATTCAGGATAATGCTGAAAACCGTTACCATACTTCAGATAACAATCGGCTGCAGCATTTTCTGCAGAAGATGTAATGAATGGTCCCTCCCGGGCCCCAGGGTCCATTTCAGCTTTGATGCGGTGAAAAAAATAATGCTTGATCTAAAAAAAGCAGGTAATTCCCAATACATCTGTTATGGTGCGTCAGATCCCCTTGACTGGCGGGATAAAGATAAAAATATTATTGATATATTAAAATTTGCCCGGTCCCATAACTGCGAACCAGATTATGGGATATTAACCAAAATCCCAAAAGGATCTGAAAAAATCGCTGAAAATCTTCTGGAGATGAGTTCGGATATAGGGGTAAGTATAACTCGAAAGAACAGGTCAAGAATAAGGAATATTGAAAAAAAAACAGGGAAAAAATTTCAGGCCCACCATGATGATGAGCACCTTTTGATTCCAGCAGGGCGTGATGAAGATTTTGTAAGTATTAAATCTTCCATTACTGATAATTATGGAACACAGATTACGCCGAAAGAAATTGTAATGATTATACCTGCTTTTACAAGCCCCCTGGAGCCAACGGGTCAATCCAGAATAAATATTACTCCGGACACCAGTTTTTTTATTAAGAGAGAAGCAGGAGTAAAAGCTCTTCTGGTGGAATATTTCAAACCCCTCAAGACTATTGATCAGATGGGAGATGAGTTTACCATGGGCAGGCTCCTTGATGGCCAAATTGAAAACATTCTCATGGATAACGGTTCTGAAGGAGTATCTGTGCCGGGAATGATGAATATGGCTGAATATTTTAAAACATTTGAACCTGATATTGTTTTCAACAGGGCAAAACTGTTCCCGGCTGTTTTAAAAAGACTAAAAACAGAAATTTTGATCAGCAATAAAAAAAAAGACAACCTTTCAGAAAAACTGAGCCATTTTAGACAAAAAGCCCATGTTTATCTGAATTTCTGCAGAGTTAAACCTGTTGCGGAATATAAAAAATTTACCTTCTCCTTTTATCTGAAATCGATCAAAGACTATTTAAAAAGGCATCCTTCTGAAAGGGAGATAATTATATTTTTAAAAAAAAATGAAAAAGCAAAATATAATAAAGAATATGCATATATATCTGATATCAGCGAAAATGGAATTAACCTGCTGATAAAAAAATCTGAAAAAAATATTTTCCATATTTTCCAGGGGTTGGTTTTTCTGCTTTTAGAGAATCCTGACAATAAAATAATAGAAAAATTTATTGAAAAATATCCAGCAAAATATGACCCTGAAACCGGCAGATTCTGTCAGCTATTCAGATTTTAATCCAGGGTTTG
>DAOWMW010000151.1 GCA_030642865.1 Desulfobacteraceae bacterium | reverse complement strand
GTCCGGTGTATTTTTTTGCTGGACGAAGCCGCTGCGCGGCAAGCAAACAACGCCATAGATTAAATCATTGCAGTCTGAGGTACTCCCCATTGTCAAGACACCGAGGTTAATGGACATCGTATCGGTGCAAATTGGATGAACCTGGCGATTGCATCAATATTAACAGCACACGGTTTAGCTGGTCTAATTATTTTCAATAAGCAATGAATAATTAAATTATCAGTCAATGGGGCAACCACTTATCAGTCAACAATAGGGCAACCACAAGGGATTGCCCCTGCTAATGCCTAGCTGTGTTTCAATTCAAAGGCTTTCATGAAATCTGCAAGGGCTTCAACAGCTTCCTCTGAGGTTGCATTATAAATAGATGCCCTGCATCCTCCGACGCTCCTGTGGCCTTTAAGGCCGCCAAATCCATTTTCAAGGGCTTCCTGAATAAATGTTTTTTCAAGTTCTTCAGTGGGGAGTCTGAATGTTACATTCATTAAAGACCGGCTGTCAAGGGCCGCTGTTCCACTGTAAAATTTTCCGGAATCAAAGAGACTGTAAAGGATTTTTCCTTTTTTACGATTTATCTGTTCCATTTTTGCGAGCCCTCCTATGGTCTCTTCAAGCCATTTCAGCACAAGGTGAATAGTGTAAACAGCAAAACATGGAGGGGTGTTATACATGGAATTTTTCGAAACGTACGTGGAGTATTTAAGCATGGATGGAAGCTTATTATCAGGGAGTAATTCAAGCATATCTTCCCTTATAATTACCATGCATACACCTGCCGGGCCTATATTTTTCTGGGCTCCGGCATAAATGAGTCCAAATTTATTAACATCCAGGGGCCTGGACATGATATCGGAGGACATGTCTGCGACAATGGGTACGCCATTTGTATCCGGAAAATCAGCCCACTGGGTACCTTTTATAGTATTGTTGGAGGTTATGTGAACATAGGACGCACCTTTGGTGAACCTGATCTCGCTGGGAATATATGAAAAATTATTATGCTCGGAAGATGCAACAATATTAATCTGTTTTCCTTGAATTTCTGCTTCTTTAATGGCCTTTGTTGACCATGTTCCGGTATTTACATAATCTGCGGTATCTCCTTGTCCAAGAAAATTTCCAGGGATCATACAAAACTGCATACTTGCCCCGCCCTGAACAAAAATAACTTTAAATTTATCGTCCAGATTTAAAAGCCGTTTTGTTCTTGCAACAGCATCATTTATAATATCGTCAAAATGCTTTGACCTGTGGCTGATTTCCACGACGGACATACCGGAGCCCTGATAATTTAAAAAGGATTCTTTAATCTCTTTTAAAACAGGCAGGGGAAGTGCCGCAGGCCCTGCATTAAAATTAAATATTCTGTTATCACTCATTTTTATCAAAAACCTCTTTTATTTGTTTGTAAAGATTATATTAGAGATGTAAATATAATATGATTTTATAAAAAAATCGATAAAATAATTATGTAAGGACTGGGGATGAAATAAATTCACGACCCTAAGGATCCAAAGATGAAACAATTATTTTTTTCAAACCCTTTAACCTGGACCCCATGCTATAAAGACCGACTGGAATTAATCTAATGGAAATATATACCTATCCTTCGGAAAAAGCCGAAGCAAAAATAACGTCTGTTGTAAACAGAAGCCTTGAGTTTAAAGAAAAAGATCTTGTTAGTGTAACACAAATCATTGAAAACGTAAAAAAAAATGGGGATAATGCTTTAATAAAATTTATAAACCGGTTTGATTCCCCTGACTTAACCATCAATTCCATCAGGGTGGGAGAAGATGAATTTAAAAATGCAGAAAAGGAAGTAGACGAAAAATTTATATTTTCACTGGACTGTGCAATTAAGCAGATTAAAAGTTTTCACCAGCAACAGGTTCCGAAATCATGGATTGACACCAAAAGATCCGGCACATTCCTTGGCCAGCTTGTTAATCCAGTGGATGCCGCAGGGATTTATGTTCCCGGGGGAAAGGAAGGAATGACCCCCCTTGTATCTTCTGTAATCATGGGGGGAGTCCCTGCCGTTATTGCCGGAGTCAATAACATAGCAATAACAACTCCTCCGAAAAAAGATGGAACAATAAGTCCCCACCTTCTTGTGGCCGCAAATAAAATCGGGATAAAAAAAGTCTATAAAGCGGGAAGCGCATGGGCAATTGCTGCTTTGGCCCATGGAACTGAAACAATAGACAGGGTCGATGTTATTGTGGGGCCTGGCAATATTTATGTGACACTGGCCAAAAAAATTGTTTCAGAAACTGTGGGAATTGATATGATAGCAGGACCCAGTGAAATTCTGATTATTGCCGATAAAAGAGCAAACCCTGACTTTATTGCTTCTGATCTTCTTTCCCAGGCTGAACACGACCCCCTTGCATCTGCCATACTTGTTACAGATTCAGAGGATCTTGCCAAGAAAGTTGCATCTGCTGTGAACACGCAGGTTTCAAGCCTTTGCAGAAAAGAAATTGCTAACGAATCATTGAAAAAATACGGCGCAATCATAGTTGTTCCGAATATTTTAACCGGACTGGAACTTGCCAATAGAATTGCACCTGAACACCTTGAAATAATAACAAAAAATCCGTTTGAACATATTGGGGCGATAAGAAATGCGGGTGCTGTTTTTCTGGGAGATTATACCCCCGAACCTGTGGGGGACTATATTGCAGGCCCGAATCATGTTCTTCCCACAGCAGGCACCGCAAGATTTGCTTCTTCTCTTTCTGTTGATAATTTCATTAAAAAAACAAGTCTTCTCCATTATTCAAAAGAAGCTTTTCAGCGTGAAGCAGATCATATTATCCGCCTTGCTGCGGCCGAAGGGCTTGATGGCCACGCAAATTCAATAAAAATCAGGTTGTCTCATTTATCAGCCAGAGAAAGTCAGGGCAGCAGTGAAAAAACATAAGGCTCCCATGATAAAAAGTAATGATTCCATAAATTATTACCATATAATTACAGCAATAGTCCTTTTTATTAGCGTGATTATCATTAGCACATCAGGATACATGATAATAGAAGGATATTCCCTGTCTGAGGGAATATATATGTCCGTTATAACTATTGCCACTGTTGGTTTCAGGGAGATAAAACCCCTTTCTGAAGCTGGCCGGTTGTTTACAATACTGATTATTTTCCTCGGCTTTGTCAGCCTTGCATTTGCCGGCAATGTTATGGTGAAAATTCTTCTCGAAAAAACCTGGGACAGCGGTTTTGAGGCAAAAAAGATGAAAAAAATAATATCTCGTCTTAAGGGGCATTACATTATTTGCGGAGCCGGAAAAGTAGGCTCCGCTGCTGCAGATCATTTAACGGAAAGCGGAACAGATTTTGTTATAATCGAGAAGGATGAAGAAATGTGTAATGAGATAAGAAAAAAAAATTACATATACCTGAAAGGAGATGCAACCAGGGAGGCCGTATTAAGGGAAACCGGTATTAAAAGAGCAAAAGGATTAATGGCTCTTTTAAACTCTGATCCGGAAAATTTGTTTGCAGTTTTAACTGCCCGGGAATTAAACCCCACATTGCATATTATTGCCAGGGCAGAAGTCATTTCCTCAGAAAAGAAGATTCTTCGGGCAGGTGCAGATAGTGTTTCATCACCCTATGCCACTGCAGGGAAACAGATTGCCACCAATATGCTTGCAGCAACCGGAAAACTTTCAATGGAAAAATATCTCTTCAATTCAATCCCAAAATGGATAACAGTTCAGAAGGGCTCAGATATTTATGGAGAGAGAATCAGCTCTGCTTCTGTGAAAATAAAAAAAATGATTATAGGTCTTAGAAGAAAAAACACCGATTTTATTTTTCCTGATGACAGTATAATACTCAAAAAAAAGGATAAGATTCTTATTATTAGTGAGTTAAAAGATTCTAATGATTTTACATCAAAAACATCTGAAAAACGAACAGTTATTATAATTGATAATAATGCTGTAATACGCAGACTCTATACGCGGCTTTTTCAGAAAGCCGGTTTTATACCTTTAACAGCAGATAACGGCCATGACGGTTTTGATATGATCATCAATGAAAAGCCTGCGGCAGCCATCATTGACCATATACTTCCAGGGTTGAACGGAATAGATATGTGCAAAAAAGTACGTGAAAAAAATGATTTTGATGGTGTAAAATTAATCCTGTTTAGTGGCGATAATGAACCTTCCTTTAAAAAGAATGCCCTGGCAGCAGGTGCAGACGCTGTTATAACCAAAAGCTCTGAAACCTTTGAAATAGTGGAAGCCACCTTAAAATTATTACAATAGACTTCGTACTTTTTTTAATATTATTTGGATATTATTAAGCATAACCACTTGAAAATATTTATAATTATGGATACAGCGTAAATTATTAGAAAAAACGGGCATGCTTAATTTTTACGCTAAGGGTTCGCTCAAAAATAAATTGGCAGTTTTAAGTGTTGAGGCGCCTGCCTGACAAGGCGTGAAAACGCAGGAATATCTAGATATTTATACGTTTTCGTAACGCAGTCAGGCAGGATGGATCGACGCTTAAAATGCTAAGTTATTTTTGATCGAGTCC